>NZ_AWXL01000002.1:0-56746 GCF_000485845.1 Rickettsia gravesii BWI-1
CATATCCAATGATACTGTTTATGTGTCTTACAGGAAAAACCGAAGAGCGTATAAAAGAATTTGAAGCCATGCTGAAATGTGAAGAAGGGGACTTAAGTTGTCCATTTATAATCAAGACTCAGAACCTAGGTTTTGTGGACATTTCTAAAAAGATTTAATTTTGGCTACAAAATACCTCAAAATAGCAAATCAATTAGAAATGTCCACAAAACCTAAATTAATTCATAATTTGTAATACTTTAAATAATTCTCCCATTTGTTTCGGTGATATTAGTCTTTCTACCTGTCTTTCTATTATTTGTGCTTGCGCAGACATCTTTCCAAACTCTACTTCTAGAGGTAAGTTATACGTCGATCCGATACTCGCATCCTCACGTACTAAAGTGTACGCTGCGGTGCTGTGTTTCGTGTCTCCTTTAAATTTCTCTCTATAAGCGAATTTGGAAAGATGTCTATAATTAAGCTTGTCTTGCAATGTTTGTTTGCGTAATAAGATTCCGTTTTCTATTAAAAAATCTCGTTGCAATATTGTATCTATTACGTTTATTTTGCTGTTTTTAGCTACCGTCTTTAATGCATAAAAATCCACATGTGCCGATAAATCAGCTTCTCCAAGATTTTCAAGGATGGGGCAATATTTATGGTTTTTAACCGCTTGTAATGTTTGATTATATTGATATCTAGTTCTACCATTCGGAGCTATATCATAGCCGTAATCTATTATTAAGCCACTGCCGCTTAGTCTTTTTAGATGTTGCGCTATAAATTTTATAATTTCTATCGATTTATAAGATTCTTCAAGTACTGCCCCGTCTTTTGCTTCAATATGAGTACGCAGCAGATATTCTTGTAATTGCTTATTAACGCTTATTTTATCGTATTTAATTCTTTTGTCTACTGGCTGCACTACAAATATTCTTTCATACCATAATTCCTTGACTTTAATATATTGCTTTGTCGGTATAGCATCAAAGAATTCGTTAGCTATTATTATAGTAGGTTTTTTTGGTATATCTTCTACAAATGATTGATGACTAATTGGTAAATTAATATCTTGTAAATTAGCCTTTTGATGAGCAATAAAATTTTTATTAATTTCTATTAGTTCAATTGATAAAGCTTTATAAAATTCCGGTACTAATTTTGCAGTACGTAGTAAATCACGCATTAATAGACCTCGACCAGGACCAAGCTCTACTAAACTAAGACTTTTTGGGCAGCCAATTCTTTGCCACTCTCTGATACACCATAAGCCGATAATTTCACCGAATAGCTGTGAAATTTCAGGAGCCGTAACAAAGTCACCTTCTCTAGCCAATGATTTTACTTGCTTATAATAGGAAGTAGGACTTAAGTTTAATACCTCCTGCATGAGGACATCGCAAGTAATATAACCGTTTTGATCAATTAATTGTCTTATTTTGGATTCGATTGACATATTAAATAACTTCCTAAAAGTAACATAGGTACAGATAAAATTTGTCCCATAGTTAAGCTATCTAAAATAAACCCGATTTGTATGTCGGGTTCTCTAAATATTTCAATAGTGATTCGGAAAAGACCGTAAAATGTTAAAAATATTCCTGAGTTTAAACTGTACTTTTTAAGAGTTTTGTGCTTAAATGTTGCATATGCTAAGATACTAAATAATACTAAACCTTCAAAAAAAGCTTCATATAATTGACTAGGATGTCTTGGCATCAAATCGCTATTCGGAAAAATCATACCAAAAGAAGAATTTGTAACACGTCCGTATAGTTCGCCGTTAATAAAATTAGCGATTCTACCTAAAAATAATCCGATAGGTACTACAGGGGCTATTATATCCGTGAGACTTAAAAAATTAATTTTATATTTTCGGCAAAACAAGTAAGCAGCAATAATCACCCCTAAAGCTCCGCCATGGAAAGACATCCCGCCTTCATAAGTTTTTAAGATATCTATTGGATTTGAAAAATATCTAGAAGGGTTATATAATAAAACAAACCCTAGTCTGCCTCCGACTATTATGCCTATAACGGCATAAGTAATGAAATCTTCTAGATTTTTTTTGGTAATTTGAGGCTTAAATTTTTCTATAATTTTATTTGCATAGAACCAGCCTAGCAAAATTCCTATTACATATGAAAGAGAATACCAAGAGATAGCAAGTGGACCTATAGAGAAAATAATTGGATTGATATTAGGAAATGTCATAGATAAATAAGTTATTTAATTCATTTAACGTCTGAGTTACGGAAAATTACGTAAGTAATTGACGAGGCAATTCAGTTTTTTATTATTTTTATGGGTTGCCGCAGCTGCTTCGTGGCTTCGCAATGACAGTATCTATATTTGCTTAGCAATACCAAATTCTTTTGAGTTAAAATTATTGATAAAAATAAAATGCTTAGTAATAATAAAAAAGATTTATATTTATAATAATAATGATAGGTAAAATATGCAATATTTAATGGATCTATATCATACCTCAAGTACTGAGTTAGTATTATTGTTTGTTATGTTAGTATCTCTTATACCGGTGATATTTCTAATTAAAAGATTAATTTTTATTCCTGTAAAAAATTATTTAACTAGACATCATTATGATGATTATGAAAGGATAAAAAAATATCCTATATTTCGTTATTTATTACATACTTTATTAGCACTTTACTTTGTATGTTGGGGAAAGATTTTTCATCCTACTTCTTTTAAAGCACATGTATTACTGGGAATCAAAGATACTATAGTAATCTTATATACTGGTATATCTGTGATGATGTTATTATTAACGCTTATAGATGCTTTTGCAAATCTGTATCACAATAGAATCAAAGCCGTTACAAAAAATGCACCGCTTAGCTTATATTTTCAAATATTAAAAATTATTGTCATAGTTATTGCAGCAATGGTAACTATTTCATATATATTAAATATTTCGCTTAGTACATTCTTAACAAGCTTAGGTGCAGCCGCAGCTCTTTTAACATTTGTTTTCAAAGATACCGTTTTAGGATTACTTGCAAGCTTGCAACTAACTACTCAAGAAATTATTAATATTGGAGACTGGGTACGTATAGGCGCAATTGAAGGAACAGTTGAAAAAATTACTATTTCCGTAGTAACAATTAGGAATTTTGACCAATCTATTTCCACAGTTCCTACTTACAGCATTTTAAATTCTAACGTAACTAATTATAGAGGAATTAGTGAATCAGGAGCAAGAAGAGTAAAGAGAGTGTTTAATATTAATATGGCAACTATTAACTTCTGTGATGCTACTATTTTAAAAGCACTAAAAAAATCTCCTTATATATCAAAGGATGTAATAGATAAAATCACTCTTGATAAAGAAGAGAAAGATTTAACCAACATTAAACTATTCAAATTATATATTCAGGAATATCTAAAAAATAATCCGGCAGTTTATACCGAAGGGTTTACTTTTCTAGTAAGACAGCTTGAACCTACGATTCATGGGTTGCCTATAGAAATATATATCTTTGTTAAAGAAGTAAATTTAGTAGGTTATGAAAATATACAGGACAATATTTCTGAACATTTCATTTCGATACTTCCTGAATTTAAATTAAAAATATTTCAGAATGTAGGAGTGGTATAATATATCTGAAGTAAAATGAAAAGTAGTAAAAATAAAAAAATAAATTAAATTTGTATCCAAGATGGAAGTTGTCTTTCATCTTAGATATTCACTACTTTTGAAAGCAAAGAAGTATATATACTACTTGATTATTTTCTCTAAATGCTTTAAAACTTAAAGCTTTAAAAATATTAAAATTTAAGACCTAGGAATGAATAATAATATAATTAATTTAATAGCCGCTATTATACTGTCTTTAAGTATAATTTTCGGTTGGCAGTATTTTGTTGTAAAACCTGAACAAAAAAAACAGCAACAGCAAATAGCAGTGCAGAAAGCAGAAAATTTAAAGAAACAACAGTTAAAAGCTTTAGTCGAACCTGTAACTGGTATTGTTGTTCAAGAAGAAAGTCAAGTACAGCGTATTAAAATAGAATCTGAATCACTCACCGGTTCTATTTCATTAAAAGGACTTAGATTTGATGATTTAATATTAAAGAAATATAAACAAGATTTATCTAAAAATAGTCCTGAAGTGAGATTATTTTCACCGGCTAATACAGAAAATGCATATTTTGCTGAAATTGGTTTAGTTAGTAATTTATCTAGTGTAAAACTCCCTAACAACGATACTATATGGAATAGTGATAGTGAAATATTAAGTCCTGAAAAACCTGTTCATTTATTTTGGGTTAATGAAGACGGAGTTAAATTTTTAGTTACTATTACTATCGATGAAAACTATTTATTTACTATAGAGCAAACCATCGTTAATAATAGTGATAAAGAACTTCCTGTGCAATCTTACGGTTTAATAAATCGTAAATATATTGCCGTAGAGAAAGCAGTGAATATATTACATCAAGGACCTATCGGGTGTATAGACGAGAATCTTAAAGAATATTCTTATGATGATATTAAAGATAGGAAAAGTGAAAAATTTGTAGCAAGTAAGGTTGACTGGATAGGAATTACCGATAAATATTGGTTATCTTCCTTGATTCCGGATAAATCAAGTAATTACAGCTCGAATTTTAATTATGCTCTTAAGCAAGGGACTGAAAGATATCAGGTAGATTTTATTTCACCGGTACAAATAATAAAGCCCGGCGAAAATTTTTCAATTAAAAGCAGAATTTTTGCCGGAGCAAAAAAAGTAGACTTGCTTGATAAATATGAAAAGCAATATGATATTAAATTATTTGATAGAGCTATTGATTTTGGCTGGTTCTATATAATTACCAAACCGGTTTTCTATGCCATGAATTTTTTCTATGGCTATGTCGGTAATTTCGGTGTTAGTATATTAATTGTTACGGTTATAATTAAGCTATTAATGTTTACTTTAGCCAATAAGTCTTATCGTTCGATGAAAAAAATGAAAAATTTACAGCCGGAAATCGATAGGATAAAAAATTTATACAGTGATAATAAAGCACGTTTAAATCAAGAAATTATGGCTTTATATAAAAAAGAAAAAGTAAATCCGGTAGCTGGTTGTCTACCTATACTTGTTCAAATTCCGGTATTTTTCTCCATCTATAAAGTATTGTATGTAACTATTGAAATGCGGCAAGCACCGTTTTACGGCTGGATTAAAGACTTATCTGCACCTGACCCTACTACTATTTTTAATGTATTCGGCTTATTACCGTTCTCGCCGCCGTCATTTTTAATGATTGGAGCATGGCCTATTTTAATGGCTATTACTATGTTCTTACAGCAAAAAATGAGTCCTGAACCTGCGGATCCGATGCAAGCTCAAGTAATGAAATTTATGCCGCTAATTTTTTTATTTATGTTTAGTAGTTTTCCTGTGGGACTTTTAATATATTGGTCTTGGAATAATATTCTATCCATCATTCAACAATATTATATTAATAAATTTAATTAATTAATGAGAATAGATAAAAATTTACCTAATTATCTAACTATTGCTCGAATAATGGTAATTCCGGTTCTTATACTGGTATTTTATATAAATAATTCACTTGCACGTAAACTTGGGGCATTATTATTTGTTTTAGCTAGTATTACGGATTTTTTTGATGGTTATATTGCAAGAAAATATAATTTAGTTACAAGTTTCGGCAAGATGTTTGACCCTATAGCAGATAAGCTACTTGTAGGTTGCGTTATTATCATGCTACTAAAAAAAGATAATGTAGATGAGATACCTTGCTTATTGATTTTAGCACGAGAATTTTTAGTTAGCGGTCTTCGGGAATTTTTAGCTCTAGTAAAGGTTAGTGTGCCTGTATCGAGACTCGCTAAGGTAAAAACGTTTTTACAAATGTTTGCTTTATCGATATTGATACTAGGCTCAAAAGGTTCAGGAATTATTTATTTAGATATAGTAGGGGAAATAATTTTATGGATTGCCGCTTTTTTAACAATCATTACAGGTTATTCTTATTTTAAAGCCTGTAAGAAATATTTTTAAATAGGAGAATTTTATGATACATGTAAAATATATAATTTTAGGGTTTATTATAGTGTCTAGTTTAAATCTTTACGCTGCTAACAATGATATAATTGCCAATAAGAAAGTTGTAAAGGTAGAAGTAAGTAATGAACATTTAAAAACATTAAATGAAGCTTCTACTCTTTTAATTAGTTGTGTAGATTTTAGATTAATAGACGAAACAGATAAATTAATGAAGCAATTAGGATTAGAAGATAATTTTGATAAAGTATCACTGCCCGGTGCATCGCTTGCCCTCGTTAACGACAAATATACTTATTGGGGAAAAACAATAGAAGATACTATTGAGATTTTGCAAGAATTACATAACATAAAACAAATTGTTTTTCTTGATCATAGAGAATGTGGAGCTTATAAAATACTTATAGGTCAGGAACAGCTAAATACCAAGGAAAAAGAAACGGCAGCACATGCAGCAATTTTAAACAAGGCCCGTGATATAATAAAAGAAAAATTCCCTCAATTAAAAGTTTATACTTTTTTAATGGGTCTTGATGGTGTAGTAGAGCAGATTTATGAAATACCTAGCTAAAAGCGGAGTTGTTGTATGGATAGGTTTATCCGTCATTGTGAGGAAATTGCGTAGCAATTGACGAAGCAATCTCAGGAGTTTGTTATTATTTCATGAGATTGCCTCACAGCCTACGGCTGCTCGCAATGACGATTTTTAACCCGCACAATAACGGCTAAGAAAAGTAATTTATTTTGTATCTTTGCTCTTATTATCATTAGAATCAACAGTATTATTCTTTTGATCGTTTTCTGCCGGTAATTTAGAGATAGATAGTTTTTGTTTATATTTTTGTTGCTCTGCTAAAAAATTTTGAGCCTCTTTGGAAAGACTGTTATATAGTTCACGTTTCTTCTTATTAATCTTGACTATTGCTACTCTATATTTTTGTATTTCCTCCCGTACTTCCGGTTTTATAGTACCGGCGTAAGCAGAAAAATCATCTATAATTTTTTGTGTTGTAACATCGTTAGTTTTTGCTGCATCTTTTTTTGAGCCGTCAGAAGTTGTACTATTGGCAAAGCAGCTTGTACTAAGTAAAATAGCTATTCCAAATATTATTTTTTTTATCATATAAACCTTAAGCCTTATTCTTGATAAGTAGACCATTTTTAAGTCTAATAGTCAATAGACTTCTTTTGGAACTCTACTTCTAGGGGTAATTTGTACGTCAATCCGGTACTCGCATCCTCACGTACTTTTTTATACGCTGTGGTGCTGCGTTCCGTGTTTCCTCCAAATTCCTCCCTATAAGCGCGTTCGAAAAGAAGTCTAATATATAATAGAAATTATTTGTATTTTATTGTTTGGTGAGTATAAATATACTAATAGTTGGAAAAAATATAAAATTATGAAAAATATACAATATTATAATAATAACGCTCAAGAGTTTTATAGCAGAACAATCAATGCAGATTTGTCTGATAACTATAAAGCATTTACTAGCTATTTACCTGAACAAGCTCATAGGTTAGGACGCCATTTTTTTAACTCTGCATCTTCATGTACTGCAAATATTATTATACATTTTGATATGCCTATTTGCGGTGCAGCAAGTCCTGCACAATTTTCTTCTTGAGCATATTTCTTTTACGCATCCTATAGTTAATAATTTTATTTAATTTCTTTTGAGAAAAAATCAATAGGTTTGACTTTTCTAACATATTCTAGTACAATGTTTATCTTCAAAATAAATAGAAAAATTTAATTTATGAGTACTCCCAAAAGTGACAATTATCTCTCGGAACTAAGCAAGGTAATTTGGCCTATAGAAAAATATGAAAATAAGAAGTTTCTTCCTATGGCGTTTATGATGTTCTGTATTTTATTAAACTACTCAACGCTTCGTTCAATTAAAGACGGGTTTGTAGTAACGGATATAGGGGCAGAAGCAATAAGTTTCTTAAAAACATATATAGTGCTACCTTCTGCCGTAATCGCTATGGTAATTTATGTTAAGCTCTGCGATATTTTAAAGCAAGAAAACGTGTTTTATGTTATTACTTCATTTTTCTTAGGGTATTTTGCATTATTTGCATTTGTTCTTTACCCCTACCCTGATTTAGTTCATCCTGATCCTGAAACCATAGAATCTTGGAGTTTAGCTTATCCTAATTTCAAATGGTTTATAAGAATAGTTGGGAAATGGAGTTTTGCATCTTTTTATACTATGGCAGAGCTTTGGGGAACAATGATGCTTAGTTTATTATTTTGGCAATTTGCTAACCAAATTACTAAAACCGATGAAGCTAAACGTTTTTACTCAATGTTTGGTTTACTTGCTAATTTAGCATTGCCTGTAACATCCGTAATTATTGGATATTGCTTGCATGAAAAAACTCAAATAGTTGCAGAACATCTAAAATTTGTGCCTTTATTTGTTATAATGATAACAAGTAGCTTTTTGGTAATATTAACATATAGATGGATGAATAAAAACGTTCTAACCGATCCTAGACTTTATGATCCGGCATTAGTAAAAGAAAAGAAAGCTAAAGCTAAAATGTCATTAATAGACAGTTTTAAAATGATCTTTACTTCTAAGTATGTAGGTTATATTGCATTGTTACTTATTGCTTACGGTGTTTCAGTAAATTTAGTTGAAGGTGTTTGGAAATCCAAAGTAAAAGAATTATATCCGACGAAAGAGGCCTATACTATATATATGGGTAAGTTCCAATTTTATCAGGGTTGGGTTGCAATTGCTTTCATGCTTATAGGTAGTAATATTTTAAGAAAAGTATCATGGCTAACTGCAGCTATGATAACTCCATTAATGATGTTAATTACTGGTGCAGCGTTTTTTGCATTTATCTTTTTTGATAGTGTTATTGCTATGCATTTAACAGGTATTCTTGCTTCAGGTCCTTTAGCACTTGCTGTTATGATTGGTATGATTCAAAATGTTTTAAGTAAAGGTGTAAAATATTCTTTATTTGATGCCACTAAAAACATGGCTTATATTCCGCTTGATAAGGATTTACGAGTAAAAGGGCAAGCTGCGGTTGAAGTTATCGGAGGAAGATTTGGTAAATCAGGCGGTGCTATTATTCAATCTACATTCTTTATTTTATTTCCTGCATTTGGTTTTGTAGAGGCAACTCCTTATTTTGCTTCTATATTCTTTGTAATATTAATATTATGGATATATGCCGTTAAAGGTTTAAATAAAGAGTATAAAGTTTTGGTAAATAAAACCGAAAAATAGAATTTGTTAAAATTTAACATTATAAAAAAACAAGTTTTAGAGTCTAGCAGTAAATAAATTTTCATTAATAATTAAAGAGCTTTTTTGCTACAAATTATAAGATTTTTGTGAAATATGAATAATATTCCTTCAAAAATCTTATAATTTGTAGCAAAAAAGCTCTTTAATTATTAATGAAAATTTATTTACTGCTAGACTCTAAAACTTGCTTTTTTTATAGTCGAGTCGGAGAGTTTATAATATGACAAACACAAGATCCAAAATTAAAACTCCAAGATCGCCATATGTAAAAAAATATAATAGTTGGCGAGTAAGGATTTTGTATTCTATTATTATAGGTTACGCAACTTTTTATTTTTGTCGTCAGAATTTTAATATAGCAACTCCTGCTATAAGAGAATATTTTGGGGTTACTAAAACACAAATTGGTTGGATATTAACTGCTTCATCTATTATGTATGGAGTTAGTAAAGCTTGTAACGGGTTTATTAGCGATAAAGTTAATGCTCGGATATTTATGGTTTTGGGTCTTTTATTTGTCGGGATCATTACTATGCTAATAGGTTTTTCAGATTCTTTATGGCTTATAGGAATTTTATGGATAGCCAGTAACTGGTTTCAATCTATGGGCTGGCCTCCTGCAACAAAGATGCTTACTCACTGGTTCGCTTCAAAAGAACTTGGAACTAAATGGGCTATGGGTGCAACTTCTAATCAAATAGGTGGTGCCCTTGCTATGATAAGCTGTGGTTATTTAATCGATAAATTTGATTGGAGAACTGCTTTTTTTGTTCCAGGTGTAGTTGCTTGTGTAGTATCGCTTTTTTTATATAATAAGCTTCGTAATTCTCCAAAAGAAGTAGGTTTATCTACCGTAGAGGAATATAAAGAATATCCATCTGAAGCTATAGGAGATTATGAGAAGCTATTAACTCCACAATTACTTAAAATGGTCTTTTGTAATAAGCTAATATGGTATGTTTGTTTAGCAAACATGTTTGTTTATATAATACGTTCCGGAGTAATTTATTGGGCTCCAACATTTTTAAAAGATTTACGTAATATAAGTCTTGCAAATGCAGGCTTACAAATCGGTTTATATGAAATGATAGGTATCCCAGGGGCATTAATAGCAGGTGTTTTATCTGATAAACTATTTCAAGGTCGTCGAGGTCCTGTTGCATCCATATGTATGGTATTGCTTAGCTTATTGTTAGTCTTGTTTTGGAAACTTCCTATTCACAGTGAATTATTAAGTATAGTAATTCTTTCTTTAATAGGCTTTTTTGTTTCAGGACCTCAGCTCCTTGTAGGTATAGCAGCTGCTGATTTTAGTACCCGTCAGGCTGTCGGTACGGCTAATGGATTATCAGGGTTATTTGGTTATTTAGGAGCGGCTATTGCGGGAGTCGGCGTAGGATGGATTAGCGATAATTATGGTTGGAATGGGGTATTTATATTTTTCAGTATTTCTGCTCTTTTAGGAGGAGGATTATTTGCTTTAATATGGAATCGTTCAGCTAAAAAATAAATTTAATAATTATAATAAATAGGTTACAAAATGACAATACAATATACTTTTTCAATGATTAAGCCTGATGCTATCAAAAGGAATAAAATAGGGCAAGTTAATACTTACTTAGAAAATGCCGGTTTAAAAATAGTGGCTCAGAAAATGAAATTTTTAACTAAATATGAAGCTGAATGTTTTTATGATGAGCATAGAGCAAGACCATTTTTTAATAGCTTAGTTGAATATATTACTTCAGGAGCGGTAGTACTTCAAGTGCTTAAGGGGGAGGATGCTATAACTTTAAACCGCACCGTTATGGGTGCAACTAATCCTGCTGAAGCTGAAGCAGGCACTATTAGAAAAGATTTAGGTGAATCAATTGAGGCTAATAGTATTCATGGTTCAGATAGTGAAAATAGTGCGAAAAGAGAAATCGAATTTTTCTTTAATAAATCTGAAATTATAGAATAATTAATGTTAAAATATGATGTAATAGTTATAGGCGGTGGACATGCAGGCGTAGAAGCAGCCGCCGCTTCTGCACGTCTTGGAGTGCCTACTCTCTTAATTACGTTAAAACCGGAAAATTTAGGCGAAATGTCTTGCAATCCAGCAATCGGTGGCATTGCAAAAGGCACATTAGTTAAAGAAATCGATGCACTTGATGGGTTAATGGGTTATGTTATAGACCAAGCCGGTATACATTATAAAATGCTGAATGAGACTAGAGGACCAGCAGTTTGGGGACCTAGAGCTCAAGCTGATCGAAAGCTTTATAAAAAAGCGATGTATCAAATACTAACAAATTATCCTAATCTAGATATATTATATGGAAAAGTGGAAGATATAGAAATTAAATCTTCTAAAATTGAAGCGGTTATTTTAAATAACGGTAGCAAAATTCTTTGTCAAAAAATTATATTAACTACAGGTACTTTCCTATCAGGTCTTATTCATATTGGACAAAAAAAAATTCCTGCCGGTAGAGTAGATGAAGAGCCTTCGTATGGATTATCAAATACATTAAAACAAATAGGTTTTAAACTGGCTCGTTTAAAAACAGGTACACCACCTCGAATTGATGGACGTACTATTGATTATAGTAAAACAATTTTACAACCCGGCGATAAAATTCCTCGTCCTTTTTCTGAATTAACAAATATTGTTAATGTTTCTCAGATAAATTGTTTTATCACAAAAACAACCTCAGAAACTCATGATATTATACGTGAGAATCTTGATAAATCCGCAATGTATTCAGGGCAAATAGAAGGAATAGGACCGCGATATTGTCCTTCTATTGAAGATAAAATAGTCAGATTTAGTACAAAATTAGAACATCGTATATTTTTAGAACCTGAAGGGTTAGATGATTATACGATTTATCCAAACGGTATTTCTACTTCTTTGCCTGAAGATGTGCAACATAAATTAATCAAAACAATACCAGGATTAGAAAATGTAAAGGTTTTACGTCCAGGTTATGCTATAGAATATGATTATGTTGATCCACATGAAATAAGTGTTACGCTAGAGACAAAAAAAATAGCTGGATTGTATTTGGCCGGGCAAATTAACGGTACTACAGGATATGAGGAAGCCGCAGGGCAAGGTATAATAGCCGGTATAAATGCTGCTTTAGCAGTAAAAGATCAAGCACCGTTTATGTTAACAAGAGCAAACAGTTATATTGGAGTAATGATTGACGATTTAACAACATTTGGTACTATAGAACCTTATCGTATGTTTACTTCTCGCTCAGAATATAGATTATCTTTAAGAGCAGATAACTCTGATTTACGTTTAACGGAATTAGGGATGAACATTGGAGTCGTATCAGAAAAACGTAAAAAAATATTCACAAAAAAATGTGAAGATGTAGAAAAAATAAAATCATTATTAAATACTTTGTCTTTAACTACTAGTAAACTTGCTAAAATGGGTATACAGGTTGCACAGGATGGTACATATAAAACAGTATTAGACTTATTTAAAATACCTAATTTTAATGTTGAACAAGCTATTAAAATTTTTCCTATGCTTAAAGAAACACAAAATAATAACATTTTGCAATTACTCTATATTGAAGCAAAATATGCTTCATATTTAACTAGACAACACGCAGATATTAATTTATTTCAAAGTGAAGAGGCGCAGTTAATACCTAAAAATATTGACTATTTTAAAATACCAAGTATATCATTAGAGATACAGGAAAAACTTTCTTCCCATAAACCTACTACTATTGGTGTAGCACGTCGAATTCCAGGGATTACACCTGCAGCAATTACGGCTATTATAATTTATTTAAAAACTAAATATAGTGATGGAAGTTCCACGTGAAATAATTGAAAAGTTAGAAATTTTTCAAAAGTTAGTTAAAAAATGGAATAAATCAATCAATCTTGTATCGGATAATACTATACATAATTTTTGGCAACGTCATATATTAGACTCATTACAATTAATACAATATATTGATAATAAAGAAATACATTTGGTTGATATAGGAAGCGGTTCCGGTTTGCCTGGTATAGTATTATCTATAGCGGGGGTAGCGCAAGTAAGTTTAATAGAAGCTGATTTACGTAAATGTATATTTTTAGAAAAAGCATCAAAGATATCAAATAATAACATACAAATAATCAATCAAAGAATAGAAAAAGTAGAAATAGATTGTAGTATATTAACTTGTAGAGCTTTCTCTAACTTAAATACAATATTTAATTGCATAAAAAATATTTCAGTACGAGAAAAATTTTTGTTATTAAAAGGAAAAAATTATTTAACTGAAATAGTAGCAGCTAAAGAGAGATGGTTATTTGGTTATTTAATACATCAAAGTATTACTTGTGAAGAAGGGAAAATTCTAGAAGTTAGTAATTTAACAAAAATGATATGAAAGTAATTGCTATTGTTAATCAAAAAGGAGGGGTAGCTAAAACTACAACTACTGTAAATTTAGCTACAGCTTTTGCTGCTGTAAATAAAAAAATTTTAGTTATAGATCTTGATCCTCAAGGGAATAGTAGTACCGGTTTTGGAATTAGTCAGCAACAACGCAAAAATACTATATACCAAGTATTAACAAATTTAATAGAATTGCAAGATGCAATAATTTCTACAGATATACCAAATTTAGAAATAATTACTGCAAACACTAATCTATCTGCGGTTGAATTAGACTTAACAAAATTAAAGGACCGAGAATATATTTTAATGAAGCTATTGGCAGAAATAAAAATATTATATGATTATATAATTATTGATTGCCCTCCCTCATTAAATTTATTAACGGTAAACGCTTTAGTTGCAAGCGATGAAGTACTGATTCCAATGCAATGTGATTTTTATTCTTTAGAAGGATTAAGTCATTTGTTAAAAACAATTGAAATTGTAGAGAAAAAATTAAATCCTAAGATAAAGATTGCAGGTATATTATTTACAATGTATGATAAGCGTAATCGTTTAACTGAACAAGTAGAAGATGATGTTAGAAAATGCTTAGGAGAATTAGTATTTAAAACCGTTATTCCAAGAAATATTAAACTATCTGAAGCTCCTTCATATGGAAAACCGGCTATTATATATGATTATAAATGTTCAGGAGCAGTTGCATATATAGAACTTACAAAAGAAATCTTAGAAAGATATGGCGAAAAATAAAGGACTAGGAAGAGGATTATCTTCATTACTTGGAGAAGAAGTTATTTCTATAGAATCAGAAATAGTACAAATAATAAATATTGATAAAATAAGACCAAATGAGAATCAGCCTAGAAAAAACTTTGAATATGATAAAATAAAAGAATTAGCAGATTCTATATTGAATAATGGTTTATTACAGCCTATTATTGTTGATAATAATTTCCAAATTATAGCAGGAGAGCGACGCTGGCGTGCATGTAAATTAGCAAAAGTTTTAGAGATACCGGTAATTATAAAAAATTTAGATGCTAGAGAGAGTATGGAAATAGCATTAATTGAGAACATACAAAGAACTGATTTAACAGTGATGGAAGAAGCTCGTGGCTTTAAATATTTAATAGAAAATTTTAATTATACGGCAGAAAAATTAGCTGAAAGGCTTGGTAAAAGTCGTAGTCATATAGCTAATTTATTAAGGCTTAATAATTTGCCGCAGTCTATTCAAGATAAAGTAAATGAAAATATACTAAGTATGGGTCAAGCTCGGTGTTTAATAAATCATGAATATGCAGAAGTAATAGCCGATCATATTATAAACAATGATTTAAATGTACGTCAAACAGAAGAACTAGTAAGACAATGGTATAAAAATGAGTATACAAAATCCCCTAACAATAATAACAAAATAGGAAAGCGTTTTTTAAAGGACAACGCTACGGATAATGATCTAGAATTATTAGTAAAAGCTTTATCAGAAAAATTTGGTATAAAAATAACAATAGAAAATTATCCATTAGGCGGAAAATTAATATTTCATTATAAAGATTTGGAAGAATTAGATTTGATATTATTAAAATTAAATTAAAATGCATATGAAAAAATTATCAATAAGCTTGAACGAAAAATTATAAGTATAAAAGTATACACAATCCTCAAGCTGCTAAAATTAAAGTATATATACAGCATTTTATTTCTTAAGATAAATATCTAAACGAGAAAAACAATGATAGAAATTACAATGTCTGATTTTGAATTATATGATCATAGAGCAATAAATTCATACAATACAGTAGTAAATATATATATCGGTGTAAAATAATAATATAAGGAAATAAGTAATTTATGTCATATCAATATGTTTATGAAATGGTTGGTTTAAGCAAAATTATAAACGGTAAACGAATTTTAAAAGAAACAAATTTATCATTTTTACCAAAAGCTAAAATCGGTATAATAGGTCCAAATGGAGCAGGCAAATCGACTTTATTAAAAATAATGGCAGGTATTGATAAAGAGTTTGAAGGTAAAGCAACAGCTAAAATTGGTATAAAAGTAGGATATTTACCTCAAGAACCGTATCTTGATGCTAGTAAAAATGTTTTTGATAATATCATAGAAGGTCTTCATGAAAAGAAAAAACTTATTGATGAATTTAATTATATAAGTAACAAATTTGCTGCTGAAATCACTGATGAAGAAATGCAAAAGCTTTTTGATAAACAAGCAGAATTGCAAGAAAAAATAGACAATTGTGATGGATGGAATCTAGAACGTGAAATAGAGATCGCAATGCTTGCTTTACGTTGCCCACCAAAAGAAGCAGATATTACAAAAATTTCCGGTGGAGAAAAAAGAAGAGTGGCTTTATGTAAATTGCTTTTAGAGAAACCTGATATGTTGTTACTTGATGAACCTACAAATCATTTGGATGCAGAATCAGTTTCTTGGCTTGAGGATTATTTAAAGCATTATGAAGGTACTGTGATAGTAATTACCCATGATCGTTATTTTTTAGATAATGTTACAAAATGGATATTAGAAATAGATCGTGGAAATTGTATACCATGGGAATTAAATTATAGTTCTTGGCTTGAGCAGAAGCAAAAAAAATTAGCTTTAGAAAGTAAAGAAGACGATGATAGAAAAAAACAATTGAATCGTGAACTTGAATGGATTCGTCACACTCCAAAAGCTAGACAATCAAAAAATAAAGCACGTATTACAGCATATCAAGAGTTATTAAATAAACAACAAGAACAAAAAACCGATCCTACTCAAATAATTATACCTAACGGACCTCGTTTAGGTGATCTTGTTATTGAAGCAGAACATATAGCTAAAAAATTTAATAATAAAATATTATTATCAGATTTTAGTTTTAAAGTTCCACGTGGAGCTATTGTAGGAATTATTGGACCGAATGGAGCAGGTAAGTCTACTTTGTTTAATATTATTACAGGTAAAATAATGCCAGATAGTGGTTTTATTAAAATTGGTCAAACGGTAAAATTAGGTTATGTCGATCAATCACGGGATCATTTAGATGATAATAAGACTATATGGGAAGAAATTTCAGAAGGTCTAGATGAATTACAACTTGGTAATAGAATAGTTAAAAGTAGAGCTTATTGTGCAGCTTTTAATTTTAGAGGCGGTGATCAACAAAAAAAAGTTGGACAACTTTCAGGTGGAGAACGTAACAGAGTACATTTGGCAAAATTACTAAAAGAAGGAGCAAATGTTATATTATTAGATGAGCCGTCTAATGATTTAGATATTGATACGTTAAGAGCACTTGAAGATGCTATTTTAGATTTTGCAGGTTGTGTATTAGTGATTAGTCATGATAGGTGGTTTTTAGATAGAATAACCACTCATATTATATCATATGATAAAAAAAATAATGCTACATGGTTTGAAGGAAATTATCAAGATTATCATGAATATATGCTAAGTACTAACGGGGAAAGTATTTTAAATCCAAAATATAAGCATAAGAAATTAATATAAATATGTCTTTAACGCAAATATTATTAATTTTGTTTGTAGGAATATTGGTAACAAAACCGCATGATATTTTTATAATTATTAAAGAATTAAAAAAAATAAAAGCGTATTTAATTAATATTAAGTCGTCTATTGTAAAAAATATAGATGAACCGTTAGAAACAGAGCAGATAAATTTTTATTTAAAAAAAATTATTAACCTAGAAGGTTATTATCATGGTAGTTATGATTTAACAACAATAAAAGAAAAATATTATACACTAATAATTAATAATGACTTAATAGAAAATGCATCAGTACCTGATATAACAGAGAAACACTAATCCGTGCCTCGTTCAATTAATTAAATCTAAGAATTATGCAAAAAGTAGTAAAACTTAACAATATCAAAATAGGAAATGATTTACCGTTTGTTCTAATTACAGGGCCTTGTCAGATTGAAGGAAAAGATCATGCGTTGTTTATGGCAGAAAAACTTGTTAAATTAACTAGCAAGCTTGAAATTCCATTTATTTATAAATCTTCTTTTGATAAAGCTAATAGAACTTCCGTACATGGGATTAGAGGACTTGGTATTGAGAAAGGTTTAGAAATTTTATCAAAAGTAAAATCTGAATTCGATTGCCCTATTGTTACTGATGTTCATTCAGAGAGTCAATGTACCGAAACAGCTGAAGTAGCAGATATTTTACAAATTCCGGCATTTTTATGTAGACAAACCGACTTGCTTCAAGCTGCAGCAAAAACAGGTAAAATAGTAAAAGTAAAAAAAGGACAGTTTCTAGCTCCGTGGGATATGAAAAATGTACAAACAAAACTAGAAGCTTTTGGAGTAAAGGATATATTATTTACAGAGCGAGGAGCATGTTTTGGCTATAATAACTTGGTATCTGATATGCGTAGTCTTGCAATAATGGCAGAGTTAAATGTACCTGTAGTTTTTGATGCCACACATTCCGTTCAGCAACCGGGCGGGCTAGGAGGTAGTACCGGCGGAGAAAGAAAATATGTAGAGTTACTTGCAAAGGCAGCAACTTCTGTAGGTATCGCCGGTATGTATATGGAAGTACATCAAGACCCCGATAACGCTCCAAGCGACGGTCCATGTATGATGAAGTTGGATAATCTAGAGTCCATTCTTATCAAATTAAAAAAATATGATAAAATTACAAAAGAAAAATAACTTCAAATTTTACCTTTCAAAATATATATAAATATCCCCTATTAATTCAATTTTAAAATAGAAGTAATAATTTTTTACAATATAAAAAATAGAACTTTCTTATCGTTAGAATTTCACCAATTCGCCTTTAAATCTTTGTTATAAATTTACTTATTTAGAAATTTTTTAAAAATTAGTATTAATATTTATTTATTCAACTTATAGATCAAAAATGTTTTTATTTGTATAAATGCAAATAATTTATAGGTATAATTATTATGTGGAATCAAATAAAAGCAGTTGGCAGTACACTGCTTGGTAGTCCTAAACAGGAACGAGGTTTAAAAAATATAAATGATTTTTTGACGGAGTATTTTAATAATATTTTGGAACAAAAAAACACTCCAAACTTAACTGTTCTTGAAGAATGTAATATATTAATGAAATTACGTAATATTAAGGAGATATTAACTCCAAACACAAGCTTCATATCTAAGTATGAATATAAAGATGTTATAACTTGGCTCTCTAATAACACTCGTTCTATATTTAATGAAACATTAGTAAAACCAAATAGCGGGCTTGCGGAGTTTATCAATGTAACCGCTTTGGATTTTAGTAACTACCCCTTTATAACAGACGATACACCATATATAGCAAATTATTTAAGGAATAATAAGACTATTGAGCAAGTCTTTTTGGACAATTGCGGTATAAATGATAAGCAAATAAAAATTTTAGCTGCGGTGTTTAGACTTAATAAAACAATAACTAAACTTTCTTTAGTAAATAATAAAGCTATATTAGATATAAAATTAAAACCTTATCAAGTAACCGATAATGTAGAATCTAATAAAGAACAAAAAAAATATTATAAAGAAGCATTAGAATGGCTTGATAAACTTACGGGATCGCAAGCTGAGCATATTGTTATATCTATAAATGAAATAAAAGCCAATGCTCATTATTATTTAGGTATGATCTATGAAAATAGTAAATCGATTGGTTTAGAGCAATAAGAGAATATATTAATGCTCTAGAAATTGAGAAAGATTTTAACTTTCTCTATGGCCATGATACAATTCCGTACATTTTTAGCAATATTTGTAAAAAAATAGGTGGATTATTTTTAAAATTTAGGGAGATTCTATAAGGACGAAAATAAAAGCGAAATAGTAATTAAATTGCTTCTTGAAGCAATAAAATATTTCAAGGTAAGTTTAAGTATAGACCTGATAGAAGAGTGTAGTTTTATTCTTAGAGAAATTTTTAACATCCCTAAGAATAAAAAAGAAGTAGAGAATTATCTATCTTTAAAAAAAGATCTTTATATATCTTTAGGAGAATTTTTATTTAAATTAAATTTAATACCGCTAGCTGCTTTTGAATATTTAAAGACTGCAAGTATAGCTAGCCCTCAGGAAGAACAAAAATTATTGTTAAAAGTTCATAAAGTTTATAGTACGAAAATGGAGGAAAATACTGCTTTTATACGCTCAATGCTTGACGAAGGTAAGATAGAAGATCTGAGTATAGTTACAAGAGGTTGACAGAACAAAATTTTTAAGTGATACACTATTACCGAGGTTTGCTCTGATGCAGAAATAATGGATTTAAAAACTCAACAACAAGAAGAAGGAAATACTTCGGATTGCGGAGTTTTGGTATGCGATGATTTAATAAGACAATCTCAAGGCCTTAAAATTCTCTCTACGGAGCAATCTAAAGGACAAGGACTAAATTTAAGAAAATCTCAAGCTGAAACATTAAAACAAAGTTTGATAGTTCTCAACAAGCCCAAGAACAACATGTTTATATTAACATAGATAGTAATGCTTCAGATAACGAAGAAGATAAAGATAATAAAGTTAATAGTAATGAAGTAGAGCGTCCTCCTTATGATAATAATGACGAAGTTGAGGCAGGTGGAGCAACTATGCAACTTAATGATTAACATTAAAAGTTTGACGTTGCAATGTCATTGCTGCTGTTGCAGGAATGACATCGGCATTCTAATAACAATGCCCACTCGCAATACTTGGTTTACACCGAGAAAGAATTACCGCAGCCGCATTTTGCTTTAGCTTGCGGATTACTAACGTTGAAATATGAACTGCCTAGCTCTTCTATAAAATCAAGAGTGCAATCTAGCATAAATTTTTGAGAGATAGGATCAATAATAATTGTAGCATTATGTTTAGTAATGACATAATCATCTTGCTCTATATTATCTTTTGAGACTAGTTCGTAATTATACATAAGTCCTGAGCAACCGCCGCTATCAACCGAAACTCGCAGTACTAAATTCTTATCTTTTTCTAGCTTTACTAACTCGCAAACCCGTTCAAAAGCTCTATCCGTAATTGTTATCGTCACTTAAAATTACCTTGTAAAAGTCTCATAAATTATATAGTATATCTTGATATTTTTCAAGTTGGCTTTGTTGTGTGGATACCCAATTGGCATTGCGAGCAGCCGTAGGCTGCGTGGCAGAAATAATAACAAACTCCTGAGATTGCTTCGTCAATTGCTATGCAATTTCCTCGCAATGACGAAAAGTTAGAACCACACAACAACGTCTTTCAAAATAAAGGATAATGATGCTTGCTTCATACGCTTCTGATCCTCTTAAAAGTAGGGGAAGATTATATAAGGAAATCCCGACCTCTTATAGAAACGAGTTTGAACGTGATCGTGATCGCATTATACATACTAATGCATTTAGGCGTTTGCAATATAAAACTCAAGTTTTTATTAATCACGAGGGAGATCATTACAGAAATAGGCTAACTCATTCTCTAGAGGTTTCGACTGTTGCACGTTCGGTTGCTAATACTTTAAATTTATCAAATGATTTAGCTGAGACAATAGCACTTGCTCATGATCTTGGGCATACGCCTTTCGGTCATGCGGGAGAGCGGGCTTTAAATGAATGTATGAGAGAGTATAACGGCTTTTCTCATAATGCTCAATCTTTAAAGATACTAACATTACTTGAAAAAAGATATGCGGCTTATAATGGAGTAAATTTAACATGGGAAGTTTTAGAAGGAATAGTAAAACATAACGGTCCTATACTAGGCGAGATAAATGAATATATAGCAGAGTATAATAAGCAAAATGATTTAGAACTTAGTACCTATGCATCAGCAGAGGCTCAAATAGCAGCTCTTGCCGATGATATTAGCTATATTTCGCATGATTTGGAAGATAGTATCGGTGCTAAAATTATCGATTTTAATAGTCTTGCTGAACTTAAATATATTGATCAACATGTTTTTGAACTCAAGTCAAAATTTAAAAATATTAGTTCCTCATGTCTGATTTATGAGGTAGTACGTAAGCTAATACATGAGTTAATTACCGATTTATTATGGCAAACAAAAGAAAATTTAAATAAAGAAAAAATTACTAACATAGATGAGATACGTAACTTGAATTATCAGATAGTAGATTTTACGGAAAAAACTAATGAAAATATTAAGGAAACTAAGAAGTTTCTTCATGAGCGAGTTTATAAAAGTAATAAAATTACGGCCATCAGCCTTAAATGTACTAAAATCGTACAAGGTCTGTTTAAGATTTATATGGATGATATTAATTTATTGCCGGTTAATTGGAAAATGCTAATAGACTCTAATGAAACATATAGCAAAGCTAGAGTTGTTGCTGATTATATAGCAGGGATGACTGACCGTTTTGCCATTCAGGAATATAATCAGCTCTGCTCGACTTCCTACATAACTTGTTTCTAAGGGTAATTTGTGTGTCGCTCGCTCCGGTACTCGCATCCTCACGTACTAAAGTGTACGCTGTAGTGCTGCGTTTTGTGTCTCCTACAAATTCCTCCTTATTAGCGAGCGTTTGTAAGAATTCTATTCGCTGAATTTTAATAACATTTAATAATTATGAATATATTTAATCAATTGAAACAAGATATAATTGTGGCAAGCAGGCAATTATATAATAATCAGGAAATAGCAAATACTGCTACTATTGAAACACCGAAAGATAGTTTTAACGGTGATTTATCAAGTAATATTGCAATGATTATTGCAGCTAAAGAAAGTATTGCTCCTCGGGAAGTGGCTTTAAAATTTAAAGAAGTCCTTATAACATTACCTTATATTGCAAGTATAGAAATAGCAGGACCGGGCTTTATTAATTTTACTATAAAAGCTGATAGTTGGCAGGCATCAATAAAGGATATTTTACAGCATGAAGAAAAGTTTTTTGAAATTGATATAGATAAAAGCAGAAATATTAACATCGAGTATGTGTCGGCAAATCCCACCGGTCCAATGCATATAGGGCATGCTAGGGGTGCGGTATATGGTGATGTGCTAGCAAGGATTTTGCAAAAGGTAGGTTACTCCGTTACAAAAGAATATTATGTTAATGATGCAGGCTCACAAATAAATGATTTAGTTAGTACGGTATTATTACGTTATAAAGAGGCTTTAGGTGAGCAAATTACTATCCCTGCCGGGTTATATCCGGGAGAGTATTTAATTCCGCTTGGGCAAATTTTAGCGAAAGAATACGGCAATAAATTATTAACGATGAGCGATGCTGAAAGATTCAAAATAATCAAAAGTTTTGCCGTAGAAAAAATGCTTGATTTAAATAGAAAAGATTTAGCAGATTTAGGGATTAAACATGATATATTTTTCTCTGAGCAATCATTGCATGATAAAGGTGAGATAGAGGAAACAGTTAAACTACTGGAGCGTATGGGGCTAATTTATGAAGGTACGTTACCTGCCCCTAAAGGTAAAATTCACGAAGAGTGGGATAATAGAGTTCAAAAATTATTTAAATCTACTAAGTACGGTGATAGTCAAGATCGTCCTATAGAAAAAGCTGATGGAAGTTGGTCTTATTTTGCTTCTGATCTTGCATATGCTAAGGATAAAATAGAGCGGGGAGCGAATCACTTAATTTATGTACTTGGTGCCGATCATAGTGGATATGTTAAAAGAATTGAGGGAATAGTTAAAGCTTTAGGTAAGGAGCAGGTTAAAGTGGACGTTAAAATCTGTCAATTGGTCAATTTCGTTGAAAACGGTGTGCCGGTTAAAATGTCGAAACGTCTTGGGAGCTTTGCTAGTGTGCAAGACGTAAATCATGAGGTAGGGAAAGATATCATAAGATTTATGATGTTGACTAGACAAAATGATAAGCCACTTGATTTTGATTTGGTAAAAGTGAAAGAACAATCAAGAGAAAATCCTATCTTTTATGTACAATATGCACATGTGAGAACGATATCTATTTTATCAAAAGCTAGAGAATTAATGCCTGAATCTTATAATAACTTTGAAGCAGGTAAGTATGATTTATCTTTATTATCCTCTGAAGAAGAAATTGAGATTATAAAACTTTTGGCTAGCTGGACAAAGACATTAGAAGCATCTGCAAAATATTTTGAACCGCATCGCATCGCATTTTATTTAATAAATTTAGCCTCAAAATTTCATTCTATGTGGAATTTCGGTAAAGAAAATAGCGATTATAGATTTGTAATTGAGAGCAATAAAGAATTAACTCTAGCACGCCTTGCTCTTACAAGTGCCATACAGAAAGTTATAGCTAGCGGTCTCGAAGTGATAGGTGTAGAACCAATGAACAAAATGTAGTTAGGTTTTCATCGTCATTGCGAGTAGCCGTAGTCTGCGTGGCAATCTCATGAAATAATACTCCTGAGAGTACTTTGTCAAAACTTACAATTTTTCCTCGCAATGACGTTTTTCTATTATCAAATTACTAAATATGATCAATAATATTTTTATTAAAATATTTCTAGTATTTTTAGTATGTATATCCGCTATTTATTTTGGTTATCAATATTATCAGAATAGCAAGCCGGTAATTACTATTTATCCTGATGAGCTGCCTACAAAAATAAAACCGTCTATAATAGAAAATAACCAAATAGCAGCAGTACATAGTATGATATATGAAAATCTTATTGCTAAAGATACAAATATTAAAACCGTAAAATTGCTTCCTGATCCTGAGAAACCTATGAGTATAGATTCTCGTAACCAAAGTCAAAGCGATGAATCTTTTGATGAAATATCTAACCTTATTGCATTAATAGAGCCAAATAATAACTCCAAAAATGAAACGGATTTAAATATAATAAAGCTTGAAAAAGGAAGTAAAGATAAGGTTAGTAATGCTAAAAATTGTAAAAATAATGAAAGTTATAAAGTACAACTAGGTTCGGTAAAATCTGAAGCAGAAGCAATGAAAGAAGGGGAAAAAATAAAAAAGCAATTCCCGAAAATTCTTAAAAATGTTGTTATCACAACTAAAAAAGTTAAATATGATGACGGCAAATTTTTCTATTTAATCTTAGCCGGTGATTATAGTAGTCTTAGTCAAGCTAAAGCGGTTTGTAAGAAATTAGCTTATAATAAGCAGAGTTGTGTGTTGAAGTGATATTTGTATACTCTTATGTCATTCCTGTGAAAGCAGAAATCCATCATAAAGCGAGATAAATCGAGCTTTTAATTTTAAGAATTTGCTGTGTTTATACTTTTTTTCTGGATTCCTGCTTTTGCAGGAATGACATAGAGAACCACGCAACAACGACTGCTCGCAATGACGATAAATAAAAACTAAATAACTTATGAAAGAAGCTAAAATAGAAAATATTGACTTTGGTAATGCATTATCAGAGCGTTATCTTGCTTATGCGTTATCAACAATTATGTCACGTTCGCTTCCTGACGTACGTGACGGACTCAAGCCTGTACATCGTAGGTTATTATACGCAATGCTACAGTTAAGGCTTGAGCCGAATTCCGGCTATAAGAAATGTGCAAGGGTGGTCGGTGACGTAATAGGTAAATACCACCCGCACGGTGATGTGGCAGTATATGATACCTTGGTACGCCTTGCTCAGCATTTTTCGTTGCGTTATCCTTTAATTGATGGGCAGGGTAATTTCGGCTCTATCGACGGTGATAATGCAGCAGCTATGCGTTATACCGAATCACGTATGACGGACATAGGTACGTTATTAATGGAGGACATCGATAAAGATACGGTAGATTTTCGCCCTACTTATGATGATTCCGATTTAGAACCGGTAATAATGCCGGCAAGTTTTCCGAATTTACTAGCTAATGGTTCTGAAGGGATAGCAGTCGGTATGGCAACCAATATACCGCCGCATAATTTACATGAGCTTTGTGATGCTCTAATATATTTAATCGACCATCCGAAAGCTGAAATTAACGATATAATGAACTTTATCAAAGGTCCTGATTTCCCGACCGGCGGCATAATTATTGATAAAGCTGAAGTTATTAATGCTGCATATACTACTGGACGCGGTAGTCTTAGAGTGAGAAGCAGATGGGAAAAAGAGGAGTTAAGTTACGGTACATATCAGATAGTCGTAACCGAGATACCTTATCAGGTTCAGAAATCAAAACTTATAGAACAAATAGCAATATTACTAAAGGATAAAAAAATTCCCCTTGTTAGCAATATTAGAGATGAATCAACAGACATTATAAGGTTGGTTATAGAGCCCAGAGATCGGGGATGTGATCCGCAAATAGTTATGGAATCTCTATTCAAGCTAACGAATTTAGAAAGCCGCATTCAGTTAAATATGAATGTGATCGGCAGTAATAACGTGCCGAGAGTAATGAATATTTTAGAGATTTTACAAGAGTTTCTAGATCATAGACAAAATATTGTTACTCGCAGATCAACTTATCTTTTAAACAAAATCAAGTATCGTTTAGAAATTCTAAAAGGGCTTAGGATAGCTTATCTAAATCTTGATGAGATAATTAAAATTATTCGTGAAGAAGATGAGCCAAAAGCGATAATGATAGAGCGGTTTAAACTAACCGAAATACAAGTAGAAGCGATGTTAAATACCCGTCTTCGCTCGCTTCGCAAGCTTGAAGAGCAGGAAATTATTAATGAGCATAGTAATTTGCAGAAGCAACAAGCTATATTAGAAGAAATTCTAAATAACCCTAAAGAACTATGGAAAATAGTTAAAAAAGAAATCAAAACAGTACAAATGAAATTTGGATTAAATACGGTAATAGGAGCAAGGCGTACAAGCTTTGAGGAAGTAACGCTTACGAATCAAGTAGTTGATATAACGGCTTTCATTACTAAAGAGCCGATTACTATTATCTGCTCAAAAATGGGGTGGGTGCGTTCGTTAAAAGGTCATAACACCGATTTATCGACTATCAAGTATAAAGAAGGTGATGCAGAAAAATTTATTTTAGAAGCTTACACGACTGATAAAATATTAATAGTTAGTTCAGAAGGCAGATTTTTTACTTTGCTTGCCGATAATATTTCCAAAGGTAAAAGAACAGGGGAATCTATAAAGCTACTTGTGGATATAGGCAATAACGATATTACGAATATTTTAGTCTATAAACCTGATCAGCTTTTATTACTTGCAAGTAGTGTAGGTAAGGGGTTTTTAGTTAATTCAAATGAAGTAATGGCTCAAACAAAAACAGGAAAGCAAATTATGAATGTACCGGATGGTCATGTATGTATAGCTTGTTTACCTGTAAACGGGGATAGTATTGCTTGTATCGGTGAAAGTCGTAAATTACTGGTATTTAATATAGATGAAATACCTGAAATGAAAAAAGGGCAAGGTGTAACGCTGCAAAAATTTAAGAATGCTAAGCTTCTAGATATTAAAATATTCAATAAAGAAGACGGCTTAGGTTGGAATAACAATGGAAAAGTAAAACTTGAGAAAAACATTGTTGCATTTTTAGGCAAAAGAGGTAGTACCGGTAAATTACCTCCTATGGGCTTCCCAAAAAATAATAGATTTTCATCATAATTATAATAAAGATTGAGTATATACAAAAAAATAGCATATTTTATATGGTTTTATACAAGCGAATTATTTATAAATTCGCTTGTACCGTTCTATTATTAAAAGTTTTTATAGGCTTTTAAACTCATCTTACCTATTTAAATTAATAGATGTTACTATCTCCTACTCCTATAACATCAACCTGATCATCCTGATAACCTTCCTCTAATTGATAATATGTAAAATCTTCATTATTATTACCGAAAAGGTTATAAACACCAGTTAATAGAGTATTACTATCTTTGAAAAATTGAATTATAGTAGAACAATCCTCTCTAATTGTATCTATTAAAGGTTTTTCGATAGTGGCAGCCATAAGTGCTGGTACATTTATTGCATCAAATTTGCTTATAACGTAGTTGGGGCTTGAAATTTTTTTTAAGGTAAAACCTATACTCATTAAATGAGGGATTGCAGTAATATATTTATCTATAATGTTACTTATTGCCATCATGTTTTTAAATACATTTAATATAGGAGAGAAAATATTTTCATTGTCCTCTGATGCTGGTTTTTCGATGTTCTGAGTTACATATCTTTAGAGAATTATCCTGTTGCATATTAAAAAACTTCAATGCTGCCTCAAAATCCCCGTCTTTTGTATAGACTTTCTGAATATTTAAAGCATGTAATATTGTAAATATTTTTTTAAGTTGGCACTAGAAACAAAATATATATGCATCTTTAAATAATAATTTAGAAGCGGTTGCATATCTTGTAACTGCTTTTAATCCATTTACAAAGGAATGTCTTGAGCTTGTAAATTGAGCATGGTTCGTAGTGTTACTCCTGTTTTAAAATAATAAAAATCATATATCACATGATTACCATATATTATGGTTGCATCACAATATATGGTAATCAGAGAAAATCAATATCTAAAAATAAAAAAAGTAAAATATATAATTTTATTTAATCAAAAGGCAGTATAGCATAAATTTTCAAGGTTCGCCGGTACTTGAAGTACAAAAGCTAAGCATAATTTGACAAGAATTAGAGAGCTGTAAGCTAATAGAATGGTTTAAAGATTTAACAGAAGAGAAAACAAGATTATTACAACGACGGAACTATAAAGTTTATTGATAGTTCAATTAAAAAAATGGAATAATCAAGGCATAAGATTGCTCTAAGCCTTGATTATAATAGTGATGGCAATTTATTTGTAAATAATTAAAACTTAAGTTTTGTACCTATAAGACCAACAGTACCTCGTGTTGTTTTACTAGGTGCTTCAGGGTAATATACAGGTTTACCTTTAGCTTGGAAATGAGAAATTTCAGCATATGGTAATAAACCAGGCATAATCTTATATTCAGTAGCGAGGCTTACAGCATCAACGGTGTTTTTATATCTTGAAGTTTTAAGATATTCAAGACTTGTTTTTATAGGTCCTTGTCCATAAGCAACTGCTCCATTGTAATAATAAGTATCACGACCGACTTTATAATATTCCTTAGCGGTTAAGCTTTTACCTAAATTACCGTAAGAAGCACCACAAGAGAAATTACCGTAAGTAAATACAGCTCCAAGATTATATGCTTTTAAATTAGAAAGCTTATAGGTATTAAGCACTTGAATTGCAGTTCCGTCCATTTTAGCATGAATAAGACGACGAGCAGGTTTACCGTATTCTCCGGTGACAGATAATTTTAAGTCTGCATCTTCGCTAATTTCATGTTCATAAGTTAAGCCGGCAGAAAAAGCATCCCTAATATTCTGATTAATAGTCATGGTTTCGTTATTCTCTAATTTAACCGTCTTTATTCCGGTTTTAGAAACACTAACTCCGTTTCTGCCTGAGCTTTCGAGCGTTAAATTATTTATATCTCTATTACCGCCTGTATTAGCAGTATCGGGAGTATAAGAAACTCCGACTTGGAAGCCTTTCATTTTAGGCGTGAAAAAATTCAATCTTCTAGCTCTCTCAGCTTTATCATTGATTTGATTAAAAGAATTAGAGTATGACTCAAGATAAAAGCTAGCACTAGTATCAAAATCCGATTTTAAACCGTTATATCGCATATATTGACCATCAAGTAGAGCATATCTAGACCATCCTCCGGTACCTGCAGTTACTTGACTACCGGTAATACGCAACTTAGCGCTTGCATCAGCGGGAGAGCCGAATTCTACTTTACCGTAACTAGTTTCAATAAAGATATGTGATCCATTATAACTTGTAGAGGTTTTTGCTCTTGTAGTAGGCTGAAGCACTATTTTAGCACCTGCTATTACATCATTTATAGTTTTAGCAATAGTGGCCGCAAACGCTGCTTCCGTGTAAAAGCCTAGCTTTTTCCTGTTATCAGTTACATTTTTATCAAATAAAATTAAATGATCCTGTTTAATATAACCGCTTTCAAATAAATAGAATCCTTCTAATTTTATTTCAGTATCAGAATTAGAAATAACAGGTATTGGATTTCCTTCGGCAAGACCAGCTGATGCAATGCAAATAATACTTGCAGCTAATAATAATTTTTTCACTTTAATAAAGCTCCTAATAAACTTAAATAATAAAATTTACTATACAAAATAAATAGTATTAATAAATATAAATCAACTACGCTATAAATATAATAATTCTTTTCAGAATTGACAATAAAAAACTATTTTAATTTGTAATAATTTAATTTTAAGTATATATATGTTGTATTATTATCACTATCATTATTCAAATAGTCTCAGACTTATAGTTTTAAAGAAAAATTTTGTATTGTAAATAATTATGAGTTATAATCATTAGTTTATTAATTAAATCAAGTTTTGATTATGGCTATAATGTCAGATAAGTGGATAAAAGAAGCTGTTATAAATCAAAGTATGATAAGGCCCTTTGCGGAAAAGCAGATAAGAGTGCATAATAAAGAAAAGATTATTTCTTACGGCTTATCTTCTTACGGTTATGATGCTAGAGTATCTAATGAATTTAAAATATTCACCAATATAAATTCTACTACGGTTGATCCAAAAAATTTCAGTGAATATAATTTAGTTGATAGAGAAGTAGATGTGTGTATTATTCCACCTAATAGCTTTGCCCTTGGCAGAACTATAGAATATTTTAAAATACCGCGTGATGTATTAGTTATTTGTGTCGGCAAGTCCACTTATGCAAGATGCGGTATAATAGTAAATGTGACTCCGTTAGAACCGGAGTGGGAAGGACATGTAACTTTAGAGTTTTCTAATACTACTCCATTACCTGCTAAAATATATGCAAATGAAGGAGCTTGTCAGTTTTTATTTTTAAAGAGTGATCAAATTTGTGATACTTCATATGCTGATCGCCAAGGAAAATATATGAAACAAGTAGGCGTAACTTTACCGCTAACATAACTTTTTTATGTAGAAAATTATATTAAATTTTTAATAAGGATTTTTATGAGTACAATAAACACCGATACTAATGAGACAATGCCGCATATTTCCGTTAATGCACAATATATAAAAGATTTATCTCTTGAGAATCCTTCTGCCCCGTCTTCTCTTGCAGCTTTGGATCAACGCCCTCAAATTGATTTATCTCTAGATATAAATATTACTAATTTATCGGAAGAAAATTTCTATGAAGTAGAGTTAAATATCGAGGCAATTGCAAGAAATAAGAAATATAAATTATTTCAGATAGAATTAAAATATGCTGGAGTATTTAATTTAATTAATATTGATTCTGAACAACATCCGGTTTTATTATCCGTTCATTGTCCGGCGATGATATTTCCATTTGCCAGAAAAATTATAGCTAGCTGTACTCAAGATGCAGGATTCCAGCCTTTAATGATTGATCCTATAGATTTTGGTGCCTTATATCATAAGAAAATGTCGGAGCATCAAAACTAAGAAAATCATTTAATTATTAAATAAATTTCGTTTTAAACGCTATGGTTTTTAAATCACAGGTAGAGCTTAAAGAGCTTAATAGTAAAAATTTTATCAATTTGATTAAATATTCTTTACTTATGTTATTAATGAATGTATAAAGCGCTGCTAGATAAAAAATTATAATTTAGTTAACAATAATTAATTGTAAATTATAGCACAATATAAAAATTGAATTTTATGGAGAAAAATAATGAGAGTTTTGTTAATTGAAGGCGAGCCGGAAATGGCTAACTTAATTGAGCTAACTTTAGCTTCAGAAGGGATAGTTTGCGATAAAGCTTCAGTTGGTGTGGAAGGTTTAAGGCTTGGTAAAGTTGGTGGTTATGATCTAGTAATCTTAGACCTTATGTTACCGGATATTAATGGTTTTGAAATATTACTAAGATTGCGTGCTGCAAAAATAAAAACCCCAATCTTAATTTTATCTAGCTTAACGGATACGTATCAAAAAATTACTGGTTTCTCTTCCGGAGCCGATGATTATCTAACCAAGCCGTTTGTAAGAGAGGAATTAATTGCTAGAATTAAAGCTATAGTTAGACGTTCTAAAGGTCATGCAGCATCAGTATTTAGGTTTGATAAGGTTAGCATAAACTTAGATACTAGAAGTGTAGAAGTTGACGGCAAAAAAGTACATTTGACGAACAAAGAATATGCTATTTTAGAGCTATTAATACTCCGAAGAGGAACTATCTTAACTAAAGAAATGTTCTTAAATCACTTATATAGTAGTGTTGATGAACCGGAAATGAAAATTATTGACGTATTTATTTGTAAACTTCGTAAGAAGTTAAGTGATGCTGCCGGCGGTAGAGATTATATCGACACAGTATGGGGACGTGGTTATATGCTAAAAGAATATGATGAGTTACAACAAAAAGAAATTTTAGCACAAGGAGCATAATTAATGCCTTTATCTACTTCTTTACTTGGTAAAAAAAGTACTTATAAAGATAGTTATGATGTGACTTTATTATTTAAAATTCCACGTATAAATCATCGAAACGAACTTGGAATAAATAGTAATAATCTTCCGTTTTACGGTGTAGATGTTTGGAATACATATGAACTATCTTGTCTTAATAAGAACGGTAAGCCATGGGTTGGAATAGGCACTTTTTATATACCGACGGATTCTGAAAATATAGTAGAATCAAAATCATTTAAATTATATCTAAATTCTTTTAATAACTTTGTTGTTGAATCAGTAAAAGAACTAGAAAGAATTATCTTGCAGGATCTAAGTAATGTTACACACGCTAAAGTAACAGGACGTATATTTCCTATAAATACAAAAGTAGAATTTGGTGTTCCAAGCGGTAAAAATATCGATGATTTAGATATAGTATGCAATAATTACGGTGCACCTGATAATAGTTTAATTGAGTATGAAGATGTTTTGGTAGAAGAAGAGATTAATTCTAATTTGCTCAAATCAAATTGTCTAGTAACCGGTCAACCGGATTGGGGTACAATCGTTATAAAATATAAAGGAAAAAAGTTAAAACATGATTCTTTTCTGAAATATTTAATATCTTTTAGAAATTGTAATGAGTTTGCAGAGCAGTGTGCTGAGCGTATTTTTACAGATATTAAAAACGCTATAAGTCCTGATTTTCTTTCTATTTATATAGTATATACTAGGCGTGGAGGAATTGATATTTGTCCCTATCGTTCTACCAATAAAAGTTATACTTTACCTAGCGATAAACGATTTATTAGGCAATAATCACTTTTCTAATCCATAAAAAAATCCGTTTGTGAGAAAAGTATTGTTAATGTGGATTGAAAAATGCATCCGTTGTTATTCCGTAGCTTGACCACGGAATCTAGCTTAAAATACTAATATTATTAGTATTTTAGATTTTTTTATGGACCCCGTGGCCAAGCCACGGGGTGACACAGTGGATTTTACGGTCCATCCAGCAATGTTCCGACTATACAGGAATGACATAAACGAGCCACGCAATAACGCTGATCAAGGTGGGGTAACAATCAAAAAATAATTCACGTAAGCAAGCTTTTCGCAGGATAGCAGTTAGTATAATTTTATGATTCTTTTGTAGGATTTTGTGGAGGCTTTAGGCTTTCTACTATTTTATTCAGGTCTATTTGACTACAGATTCCCAGTAATACGGGATCACGAGGACGAATAGAATTCATATTCCAATGGCTACGGGTTCTAATAGCATCTATAGTAATTTTAGTAGTACCTATTAATTTAATTATTTGATGGTCTTGAATGTTCGGATAATTAGACAATAACCAATATATAGCATCCGGTTTATCTTGACGTCTTGCTATAGGAGTGTATTTAGCACGCTGTTTTTTCTGATTTTTCATCAATTCATCAGCAGGGCTATATGAAATTTGTAAATTAGCATTAGGATCTTTACTGCAACGCTTAATTTCCTCTAAAGTTAACTGACCGTTTGCAATTGGATTTAAACCTTTTATAGATTGTGCTACTTCACCGTCAGCCATACCTTTTATTTCAAATTCATGAATACCGCAAAAATCGGCAATTTGTTTAAAAGTTAAAGAAGTATTTTCAATTAACCACATAGCCGTGGCTTTTGGCAGAAGCGGTAATGTTTTTTGCGAATTCATGATAATTGTTTTTTGGCTTAATTTAAGAAGTTATAACAAATAGAGTTATTTAAGTCAATCTTCATTTAGAAACTTAACTATCTCCTCAACTACTTTCTTAGCATCGCCGAATAACATAAAAGTATTATCATGATAAAATAGCGCATTTTTTATACCTGCATATCCTGATCCCATAGAGCGTTTAATAAACAAAATCGTACGTGCTTTTTCGACATCGAGTACCGGCATACCGTAAATTGGACTGTTCGGATCATTTTTAGCAGCAGGATTAGTTACGTCATTTGCCCCAATCACAAGCACTACGTCAGTGGTAGCGAAATCTCTATTAATTTCTTCAAGCTCAAGTACTTTCTCATAATCTATATTAGCTTCTGCAAGTAAAACATTCATATGCCCCGGCATTCTACCTGCTACCGGATGTACGGCAAAACGTACATTAATATCTGAACGTTCTAATATATCAACCATCTCTTTTATGATATGCTGAGACTGGGCTACTGCCATACCGTAACCGGGAACAATTATCACCGATGATGTATTAAGTAGTAAATGTGCTGCATCTTCAGGGCAGCTTGTTTTTGCTATTTTATCGTCGTCTCTATCCTTGTTAATTCCAGTAGGTGCAAGCAAAAACGCCCCAAAAATAACCTTAATTAATGAGCGATTCATCGCTTTGCACATTATATAGCTAAGTATAGCTCCGCTACTACCGACTAATGCTCCAGTAATAATAAGTAGGCTATTGCTAAGCGTAAAGCCTATACCTGTTGCCGCAAAACCTGAATAAGAATTTAGCATTGAGACTATAACAGGCATATCTGCACCGCCTACCGGTATTATTAGTAATACTCCGATTAACAGTGATAAAAAAACTATTAGATTAAATAAAAATATATTCTCTGAACGAATAAACGATATTACTAGAATAACCAATATTATTGCCGTTAATAAGCATATATATTGCTGACCGTAGAATTTTAACGAGCTACTTTTCATTAAGCCTTGTAGTTTTAGAAAAGCTATAATCGAACCGCTAAAAGTTAAAGCACCGATAGAGACGCCTACTGATATTTCTATTAATGCATTAATCGGTAAACTTCCTGCTATTCCTATAGAAAAATTTTCAGGAGCAAGTACTGTAGCATAAGCTACAAATACCGCAGCAAGACCGACAAAAGAGTGAAATCCCGCTACTAATTGAGGCATTGCCGTCATGGAGATTTTAAGTGCGATAATCCCGCCGATTACAGCACCTAATAATATGGTTGCTATAATGGGTAATTTATGAGTAAAATCCGGTAGGAAAAAAGTAACGACGACTGCTATTGCCATCCCCAAAATACCTATGGTACTGCCTAAATATGCTTGTTTCTGTGAGGATAAGAATTTGAGTGATAGAATAAAGCAAACAGCCGCAACTAAGTATAATAACTGGATAATTTGTAGGGACATAGGTGAATGTATGTTTATATTATTAGCTATTTAGTGTCATCCCGCGGCTTGACCGCGGTATCCAAAAAAATAAAAAACTGGATCCCGCAATCAAGTTGCGGGATGACAAATACGCTTCAAGAACCATGCAACAAGGCTAAAAAGTAAATCCTATACCTATAGAAACTATTAAAGGATTAAGTTTAACTTTAGAGGTCATGGTTTTATTATCTACTAAATTTGGTTTATACTCAAGTTTAGGATTTAAGAAAAATTGTCTTACGTCAATATTAATTAAAGTATCATCTTTAGCATAAAAATCTACACCTATTTGTCCTACGGCACCGTGTCCGTTTCTAATTTTAAGACCGGTAGCTTGCGTAAGCATATAAGAACCGTGATAACCTATACCTATATATGGTCTTATTCCACCGTAAGGAGCTATATGAAATTGTCCGGTAACTGTTGCAGGAATCATATAAATAGGTTTGTTTTTTCCTAGTTTGACATTATCAACGCCATAATTGTGAGCAACGGCTGCAAGGGATGTATATTTAGTGCGTAACACATTAAAGCCAAGTGATAATTCAGTAGCTAAATAATTATTAAAGAATATAGTAGTGGACACATCACCTCCATAACCGTTTTTTGCAACTTCTCCTACTGAAATAGGTTGAGGAGAGGTAGGAATAGGTAATCCTTTTTGCTTAGCACTTGAAACAACACCTCCTAGACGCATCTTGAAAACTAAACTGCCTTCGTTTTCGTAATACGGTGTACTATCGTAGTCAGGAGCAGAGTCTACATCATCATACATGCTTTTAGCAAAACTATTAATACTTATGCTGGATACAAACAAAATTATCCCTAATTTTTTCACTATTCTTAACATATAATTATAACCTTTACTTGCTTAAAATTGATTACTGTATTATTATATAAAATTTTTGTTTATATATTTATACCATTGTCATAAAAGATAGAATTCTTTTATGCTAAAAGTCAAGACATTTAAGTAAAATTATAGAAATTATTGGAGCATATTAATGAATGATGCATTAAAAACATATTTAACCGGTATAGGTTGGTTTTTACTTAGTTTAGTAAGTAGTAGTGCCAATGATGTAATGTCTAAATATCTTGGGACTCGTTTACATAGCTTTGAAGTAGCTTTTTTCCGCTTCTTTTTCAGTAGCATAGTTTTACTACCTTTTGTTGTTTATTATGGTAAAAATACTTTAAAAACAAGTCGTCCTTTTGTACATATATTAAGAGGGTTATTATTATTTTTCGGTATGACTTCTTGGACTTACGGTCTTACCATAGCTCCCGTTACTACTGCAACAGTCGTAAGTTTTTCTATTCCTTTATTTACTTTAATACTTGCCGTATTTTTTCTGAACGAAAATATTATTTGGCCAAGATGGGTAGTGACCGTAGTAGGATTTATAGGACTTGTTGTTACGCTTAAACCGCATGCCGAGGATTTTAACCCAGAAATTTTGTATTTTGTATTAGCGGCTATTTCATTTGCTATGCTTGATATTATTAATAAAAAATTCGTAATAAAAGAATCGATGATTAGCATGCTATTTTATTCGGCAATAGTAACTGCTATAGTGTCGTTACCTGTAGCATCGCAGTATTGGCTAACTCCTAGTAGTTTTGAATTAGCTTTATTGTTTGTACTCGGTAGTAGCGGAAGCTTAATATTATTCTTCCTGCTTAAAGCTTTTTCCATGGTAGATGCAACCGCTACCGCTCCTTATAGATATTTAGAGCTGGTGATTTCGGCAATAGCGGCATATTTCATATTTAACGAATTTCCCGATAAAAGCACACTTCATGGAGCAGTAATAATAATTCCTACCACCTTATTTATAATATATTCCGAAAAAAAAGCTATGAATAGAAAACATGAATCGCAGTAAACTAGTATTTTCAAGCGGTATCGCTAACACTTTTGAATGGTATGATTATGTATTATTCGGTTATTTTGCACCCATAATAGGAACAAAATTTTTTCCAAATGATGATGTTAATACTTCTTTACTGCAAGCTTTTTTAGTATTTGCTATAGGTTATTTGGCGAGACCGTTGGGCGGCATATTTTTTGGTGTTATCGGTGATAGATTCGGACGCAAAGTAGCCTTAACTAGTGCGTTATTTTGCATGTCTGCCCCAACCGTATTAATAGGAATATTACCAACTTACCATACTATCGGTATAACTGCGACTATATTAATGATTTGTGTACGAATTCTACAAGGATTATCAATGGGAGGAGCTTTGACCAGCTCTATTTCCTTTGTTATTGAGCATACTAGCCATAAACACCAAGGCTTCACCGGTAGTATTTCAATGTCTAGTATATGCTCCGGTTTATTGCTTGGTTCTTTTGTTTCTTATATCGTTAAGAATATCCTAACAGCTTTACAATTTGATAGTTTTGGCTGGAGAATACCTTTTTTACTTGGTTTTTTTATTCTTTTTGCAGCATTTTATATTAAAAAAAATACACACGAAACACCGAATTTTAAAAATCTAAGAGAGCAGAAAAAGATTTTACAATCACCGTTAAAAAAAGTCATTACCAATTATTGGTTTGATATATTAATCTCGATTTTTATCAATGCTCCCGGTTCGATAATATTCTATCTAACTACAATTTACTTGGTATCGTTTTTAAAAATCAGCCGCAACTTTACTGAAAATGAGGTAAATAGCCTTGCTAGCGTGTGTTACGTGATTATGATAGCCGTAACTTTATTAAGCGGTTATCTATCCGATATTATAGGTCGCAGGAAAATTTTTGTAATTAATCTGATAATAATTATTGTAACAACGCCGTTTTTACTTAATAATTTTGAGAATGGGGCCTTTACAAGTGTAATTATCTCACAATTGATACTTGCTATACTTGCTGCTAGCTATATCGGTCCTGAACCGGTATTACAAGCAGAATTGTATCCTACAAATATACGTAACACTGCTCTCTCTATTTCATATAACACTGCTACAAGTATTTTTGGTGGTACTACGCCTCTTGTCTTTGAATATTTAGTACACAAAACAGGGCATGTAACCTCAGCAGTTTATTATGTCATATTAAGCTGTATTTTTGCATTGATTGCCTTATCTTTTTACAAAAATAGAAGTTTAGATAAAATATGAAAAAAATTACAAAACCTGCAAACCTAGTTGAATTTAATAACAAAATTGTAGTCTTTAAACCTAAGAGTTATTACTATGGCGATGCTTGTGAACATAAAATAACTGAAAAGGGATTAGTCTTTGCCAGTATCTCTGAGGATAACATCAATCATTCCAGAACTTTTAAAGAAGTAACTAGTGACGAAGCAATTTCAAGGATAGATCTAGACTTATTCGGTACATGTCATAGAGTTACTACGAGTGTAACGGCTGACCTTCTACAACAAGAAGAAAACGGTTGTTTGGAAATGAGGCTTGTTACTGCAGAAGAGATACCCAAATTACGCAAGTGAGTACAAGATAATAAAATGATATTAGCATGCCAAACCAAAGAAAAAACACTAAAGATTTTAAGTGATTATTTACAGAAAGAATTTGGGATGCATGCTAATGAAACTACAGTAGCATCTTATGATGGGATACATATAAGTGGAGCGAATGAAGAGCTAGAATAAGAGCTTTTTTGTAAATAGTAAACGAATTTCCAAAATTTTTCTTGATTTAATGACAAATATGTGGCAAAAAGGGTTTGAAATAATCTTGCTACTATAGCTCAGGGGTAGAGCACTTCATTGGTAATGAAGAGGTCGGGGGTTCAATTCCCCCTAGTAGCACCACCACACATCCTAAGCTTTGTGAGTTTTTAACCTTTCTTGAAAAACTCATATGCTGATTTTAGTTTAGTTTCTGTTAGATACTATTATAGTATTATGTTTATTTTATAAAGCTAAGTTGCAAATAATATAAAACTAATGTATTATTTACATTTAAAATACGGTAACGATTATTTTATTATATGATAGACATTCTTCTTTTTGTACATATTACTATTGCAATATTGCTAATTATAGTTATTCTGATGCAGCGTAGCGGATCGGATGGAATTAGTAGTATAAGCGGTGGTAATAATATGGGAGTAGTCAGTGCTAAAACAGTCGGTAATTTTCTTACTAAAAGCACTATAATACTTACAACATTATTTTTAATAAATGCAATAGTACTTGCTAACCTTTCCTCAAAAAAGAAATCTGATTTAGTTTCTAAGATTAATGAAATTGAAGAAAATCAAGCAGAAAATAGTTTACCTATAGCTAAATAGTTACAGCTTTATCTTATTAATATCTCTCATACTTGTCATTGTCTACCTTTGTTGGTATTGTTGCGTGTATCGGTAAAATCCACTGTGTCACCCCGTGGCCAAGCCACGGGGTGACAGATAAAAGTACTAGATTCCTGCTTTTGCGGGAATGACATAACAGGAGTCATGTAACAACACCTATGGATCAATGGCATGACATCAGAGAATTTAGTATAGTTTTCAGAACTCCCAATATATATTATTTAGAGTACAGCAATATTTTTGCACCTAAAATAATTTTAGAAATGCCTATAGAATTTAATATAAAAGAAAAAATTTATATCATTTTATGTACGTTTTTACAGTCCTTATTATAGTAGGAAACTTAATATATCAAAAATTTGTTTACCTTAATATTTTTAATTTTTATATTCTTGAATTATCTATAGGAGCAATTTTTTATCAGTTAACTTTTTTATTAACGGATTTAATAGCTGAGTTTTACGGTAAAGAAAGAGCCGTGTAAAGCTTGCTATTATTTTTAATATAATAGTAGTTTTAATAATAAGTCTCATGGATAAATTGGAAGCTACTAATATCTTTTTAGCATCAACTTTTGCCTGTTATATAGCTCAACTTGTTGATATTAATATCTATTTATGGATACATAAAATTACTAAAGGTAAATATTTATGGATAAGAAATAATTTTAGTACGGCAATTTCTTTATTTATCGATACTTTTATTGTAATTGGGATTATGAGCTTATTTAATATTTTTCCTTTTGACCAATTAGGTCATCTTGTACTTAATAGCTATTCATTTAAACTATTTTTTACTATATTTAGTACTCCAATATTCTATGCAGGAGTTTGGTTAATAAGCTTATTCATTAAGAAAGGATAAGCTCTTAGGAAAAGCTTATCCTTATTTAAATTTTCTATTGGTGATTTACAAATTGACTTTTAGTTTAATAAGTCCTTGATGGCTTTGATACTTTCTATGAGTATAATAATTATACTCAAGTAGAACATTTATATTTTTTCTACTCATAAGTATATTACTACCAATATTATATCCAAGCTTAGGTTGTTTTGGTATAATAATTATTTCTTGTAATGTTTGTCCTTTAAAAGTCGCTTTTGCATTAACTTTTGTATTTTTATTATTGAAATGATGCTCAATATTACCATACAAACTTGGTGTTAATACTATATTGTTTGTGGTCACTATAGGTTTAAACACTATTTTACCGCCAAGGCTACTTTCAAATAATTGATTTGATTTCTTTTGAATCATGAGATTTTCTATATCTACATTATACTCTTTATAGTTGCTAGCTCTTGAATAATCATATTTAAAACCGATATTAGGAATAAAATGTAAATCGTATTTTGTACGATATTTATAATTTAATAAAGTTTGAAAACTTAAATTATTGTTTTGATATTTTCCAATTATATTATTAATACTTTTAGATCTATTCTTAATATAATTATGACCGTAAGATGTTATAGCCTGCAATGAGAAACCTTTAGTTAGTTCTTTTAGACCGTAAATGCTTAAAAGATGACCGTTAACTGTTGTTTTCCCTAGTTTTTTATTATATTTAATTTGGGATTCCAAACGGCTATAAGCTATTCCTATAACATCATGACTATTGATGAATTCAGCATCAGTCCCGATAGTTATGCCGGTTGTACGACTTTGATATTTTGGAATATTCTTCCAAGTTTCTTGTTTGTTGATGTCGTATAAGCCGCTAATCCATACCCCTTTGTTTATACTAGCTTCTTCATCACCGGCCCCTATTGCAGCAACCTTTAATCTATTACTTAAAATATTATAGTGAACAGGTTTGTTAAGAGTTGAAGTCGCCTTAACTAATATTGCTACTTTCCTACTAGTATCATCAGATACCTGTTGTTTCTGTGTCACCTCATCTTGTTTTGTAATTGCTTCAGTTTTGAATGACACATCGATAGTTTCATCTTCGCTTTCTAAAACTATATCTTTTTTTAATTCTTCGTCAGTGGTGCTATTGCTTTCTTCTAATTCTTCTTCATCAGTTTCATACCCTTTATCGTCTTCATCACTAGATCTTAATGCTAGAAGTGATTTTTTGTCATCTGATGATTTATCATTTTCATCAGTTTCATACCCTTTATCGTCTTCATCACTAGATCTTAATGCTAGAAGTAATTTTTTGTCATCTGATGATTTATCATTTTCATCAGTTTCATACCCTTTATCGTTTTCATCACTAGATCTTAATGCTAGAAGTGATTTTTTGTCATCTGATGATTTATCATTTTCATCAGTTTCATACTCTTTATCGTTTTCATCACTAGACCTTAATGCTAGAAGTGATTTTTTGTCATCTGATGATTTATCATTTTTGCTATCGTTAGAACTCAATAATTTCGGTGATAAAGCGGTTTTTGAATCAGATTGCTCTGACTGTTTATTGCTATCTTCAGGTTGTGTATCATCCTTTGTTGAGGATTCGTCATTTGTAGCTTCGTTTTCTTGTTGGAATAATCGTAATTTTTTCAGATCTAAACGTCCTATTTTCTTTTCATTGTTACTATTTTCTGATTGAATATCACTACCATATTTTTGTTCTAGTTCAGTAGACTCTACTAGTAATTGTTCAACAAATAGAGTCAATTCTTTATCTTTTGTTAATTCTGAAAGTTTAGAGTTATAAATATTATGTACTTCTTGCCCTAGTTCAGTTCTAGGACCTATAAAATCAGAGTGAAAAGTGTTAAAGGCCTCTTTTATCGCTTCTTCTGGATATTTTGTCAATTGCTGTGTATAAATATTATGTATTTTTTGTCCTAGTTCAGTTCTAGGACCTATAAAATCAGAGTTAGCGGAAGTAAACGCCTCCGTTAATTTTTTGTTAATTATAATATCATTTTCAACATATTGAATAAATTTATTATCTTTTGTTAATTCTGAAAGTTTAGAGTTATAAATATTATGTATTTTTTGTCCTAGTTCAGTTCTAGGACCTATAAAGCTAGAGTGCATAGTATCGACTGCTTCTTGGATTTTTGCAAAATACTTATTATTTTGATGAGCTTTAGGTAAGTTTTTTGAATGCTCAAATGCTACTGATTCCACTATAGCTTTTTTAAATAAATCGGTATCAGAGTATTTTGCTTTATGTCCTGCTGATTGGTGTCCTGATAAAGTAAATTCTTTATATCTTTGAGCTATATCGGATTTAAATTCATAAGCTTTTGAAGTTGTTTTAAAAGTAGATGTATTTACATTGAATTTAGTAATCCCTAATCTTTTTAGATAAGCTAATTCCAAATCTTGTAAATTAGGCGGTGGCGGTGGTGGTGGTGGTGGCATGTTTCCAGTATGGACAGTATGGATGTGTTTTTTAGCTTTTTCTTGCGAGCACTCTTGAAGAGCTTTGAATATTATAGACATATTTAATTTCTTAGTAAGAATTTTTATTTGTTCATTGCTCATGCCTGTAAATGAAGGCAAAGCTGATCTTAATTGATCTACATTATTATTACTTGTTAATTGGATAGTAGTAGCTTTTAAAAGTTCTTTTAATAATTCGGGTTCTTTTTCCTTTACTATAGCAATAAACTCATGTTGAGATAAATTTGCTGTAATTAATTCTTCAAATTTTATTGTGCTTAAAATAGCTGTTCTTAAATCATCAAGTTTAGCCTGTGCTTGATCAGAATTAATTGTTTTTCTTAAGTTTGCATCTTCTGTTATTAAAAAAGTAGCTTGTTGTACTATAGTTAATATATTAGGGTTGTTAATTAACTCTTCGACTCTATTGCCAAATATATCTTGATCGAAGTTTTTTGCATTAGTATAGGCAAATTCTAATTGTTCAAACGGATTTTGTTTGTTCTGTAACTCTTTAATCAATTTTGATTTATTGAATTCAAGTTTAATAGGTCTCTTTAATTCTTCAGATATTTTACATGACGATAATAAAATACGTTTTACTGCATCATCAGTGTCTTCATTGAAAAGATTTTGAATTATTTCGTTGCTTGTTATTGTTTTCTTACCATTTGTGGTTATATTTTGTATATACGGGTCTTGAATAAGGGTATTAAAAGCTTCTTTAGCTTTTTCTGCGATTTCAGGGGTTGAAATACTAAATAAATTTACAAGAGTTTTCTCGTCAGCTCCTTGGTTGGCGTATGATTCTGTTAATATTTGACGTATAACATTTGTAAGATCAGCTTGTCTTTTTATAAGCTGATCTTGTAAATCAGCAGCTTTTTTTACTGTCTCAGTTCTATATTCTACATATAGTTTGGCATAAGCTGTCTCTGGCATGCTTCTGTCTGTGCTGGTTGCACTAGAAGCTGTAGGTTGAAGTGGTACTTTTGGCTGAACAGCAGTATTGTGAGTAAACTGAACATATAATGAATGTATGCGAGGATATTCTGCTTGTAACTTATTTAAATCAAAATTGTTAGAGTTGCTACTAAAGCCTTGAGGATTTAAGGGAGATGGTGAAGGTGGTATGCTTCCATTTAGCGGTAGAGGAGGTGGATTTGGAATACCCCCATTTAGCGGTAGAGGAGGTGGATTCGGAATGTCCCCATTTAGTGGTAGAGGAGGTGGATTCGGAATGCCGCTTTGTGTTTGTTCTAAATTATTTGCATTATTACCTACTGCTAACCCTAAAATTTTATTGGTTTCATTGCTGAGTATGTTACTATCAGATAATATTACTTTAATTACTGAATTTAATGTGTGTTTATTTACTTCTTTGGCTAGTTTAATCATATCGTCTTTAGTTAAACTATCTATTATTAGCCCTTTATTTTTTAGTTCTATATTTATTTCTTTTACTATTTCTGGTGTTAAAACATAGACACTTTTTACAATATAAGGTTGCATTTTGTTTTTTAACTCTAATTGCAGAGCTAAAAGGTTTTCTACTGAACTCTTATCTTTACTTGCTGCTAGTTTGATAAGATCTAATCGTGCCTTTTCTTCAAATTGATTATTAGATATATTTCGTGTTGCATAGTCTTGAATTCTTTCAGCAAATTTAGTTTTTTCTTCAGAAGAACTATTTTCTAATAATTCTTTTAAAATAGGTCTATTTTTAACGTCAATATTGGTATTGAAATCTAATTGTCCCTTATCATTGCTAAATAATACCCTTTGAATAATATCATCATTAAAATCACTTAAGATAGCCGTTACTGCTTCTTGTTTATAACTACTATCTACTTTAAGATTTAATGCTGCTATAGGATCTGTTTTAATAAGATTTTTAAAGTCTTCAATATTTTCTTCTTGTTGTATTATTCTATTTATATTGCGTTGAGACTGCGTTAAATTATCCTTACTTTTTTTAGTATTAAATTGAGCTTTAAAAGTACTTATAGGATCAAAAACATATGGTTGTTTCTTTTTTCTACCCGTGAAAACCCCTGAAGATGTTCCTGTATTATTTGTACCTTGATTTGATATGTACCAAGTGTCGTTTTTGCGTCCGCTCTTTTTTTGAGAGCGTCCGGCAGACAGTTTAGTAGTATCATTGTTGTTTAGAAACTGGTTTGCTTCTATTCCGGCTCTTATTTGTTCTATATAAGAATTTGCTTTTATTTGCCCTATCTTAAATTCATTCATTAATTCGTCAGCGTTAGGGATAATATTATTATCTATATAGTACGATTTTTTACTAAGCATCATCTGAGTTGCTATTGATGCGATATAGTTTGTTGCCTCACCTTTATCAGCACCAAATTTCTGCTCTAGCTCTTTTGCTGTAGGAATACTATTATTAGCTATATATTGTGGCTTTTCTTTGTCCATAACTTTAAGTCTTATTGACTTAATATAGCTTCTATTATCATCAGGAGATATACCAAACCTATTTTTTAACTCTTTTTCTGTAGGAATATGGCTATCGGCTATATATTGTCCCTTTGCGTTTTCCATAATTTCAGTTCTTATTGAAGTAACAAAAGATTCTGCATCATCTTTATTCATGTTAAGAGTAGTCCTTACTTCTTTCATTTCAGGGATAATATCATTATTAACATAATGTTTGTATTTAATATCTCTGTTTATTGAGCTGATATATAGCTCGATTACCGCTTTTTTGTCTTTTTCTGCACGACGTACCTTTTGATCGTGTTCTACATTATTGTCTATTTTGCTAGGGTCATAACTTATTCCAAGATTTGTTGCTGCTTCTATATCTGTAGGAACTACACCTTGATTAATATATTCTTGTTTTTTTGTATCAAAATCCTGTTGTTTTATTCTTTCGATGTATAATAAAATTTCAGCTCTTGCTTGTCTTGCTTTATGTCTCGTATTATCTAAAAAATTTGATAAATCTGTTTCCTTATACGTTATTTCTAGATCCTTTTGTGCTTGAGTAAAACTAGGAACTAAATCTGCTTCTTGCCATTTTTTGATTTTTTCATTTGGAGTCAAATTGTTCCAAAGAGCTTTTTGCTGTTGTAAATTGTGCGTTTCCCATGCCGGGGTTTTACTAACTAAATCTTGAAAACTTGCCGCTCTAGCACTTGTACTTAAAAAGCTACTAGTCAACAAACATGTTGACATGAAAAAAGTTAAAACATATTTTTTTGAGTGGGAATTTTGTAAATTCATTCAAACCTCGATTAGTTATTGTTTTTTTAAATAATAAACGAGGCGAACCATATAATATTTGTTAACTCATGTAAACTATTAATTACTATTTTTTGTTAACCAGTGAATTTTTTAGCCAAAATGTGTTTATTATATCACATGCTAATGTATACTCCAAATTTTAAACTTTTTTCAAAAATAGTATTAAATAAAATATGCAAATTCAATTTCACTTATATAACACTCTTAGCCGTACTAAAGAGGTTTTTAATCCTCAAGATCAAGCTAACGTAAAAATTTATGTATGTGGACCGACTGTTTATGATAATCCTCATATAGGCAATAGTAGGTCAGAAGTAGTATATGATTTACTTTATCGTATAGTTATAAAAATATTTGGTGAGAAGGCAGTAAAATATGTACGTAACATTACGGATATTGACGATAAAATTATCGATAGAGCTGCACTACTTGGTGTTACTATTGATGAGTTGACTGATAAAGTTACAAAAGAGTTTCATAAAAATATGGCATATTTAGGTTGTATGCTACCTAGTATTGAGCCGAAAGCTACAAAGCATATTGATGTAATGATCGCAATAATAGAACGCTTAATAGCAAAAGATCACGCATATATTGCTGATAATCATGTTTATTTTGATGTTTTATCAGCTCCAAATTATACGGAATTATCTAACCGAAATTTAGAAGAAATGTTTGAGGGAGTACATGTAGAAAATAGTAAAACCAAAAAAAATCCACAAGATTTTGTATTATGGAAACCGGCAAAGCAAAATGAATCGGCAAATATAAATTTTGAAAGCCCCTGGGGACTTGGTCGCCCTGGATGGCATATTGAATGTTCAGCCATGAGCTACAAATATTTAGGTGAGAATTTTGATATTCACGGCGGCGGAGCAGATTTAATCTTTCCGCATCATACCAATGAGATTGCTCAAAGTAGATGTGCTTTCCCAAGTTCTACTTATGCTAAATATTGGGTACATAATGGGTTTCTAACGGTTAACGGTGAGAAAATGAGTAAATCTCTTGGTAATTTTATTACCGTAAGGGATTTTATGGATAAACAAATTCAAGGAGAAGTAGTAAGGTTATTTTTATTAAGTAGTCACTATAGGCGTCCTGTTGATTATAATGATAAAGCTATAGAAGATGCTAAAAAAACTTTAGATTATTGGTATAGAGCTATAGGAAATATTAATGTGCAGAAAATAGATTTACCTCATGATTTCATGCAAAGCTTACTTGATGATATGAATACGCCGCTTGCCGTTAAAATCATTAATGACTACGCTAAAGGTGTTTTTATTTCTAAAACTGAAGAAGAAAGGCAGCTTAACGCCTCTACTATTATTACTTGTGCTAATTTTATTGGTTTAATGAATAAGACTCCACACGAGTGGTTTAATAGCGGTGTGGATGAACTCTATATAAATGAGTTTGTAAATAAGCGTTTGGAAGCAAAAAAACAAAAAAATTGGTTATTAGCTGATCAAATTCGTAACCAGTTATTAGAGGAAAAAATAATTCTAGAAGATCAACCTGACGGTACTACTATTTGGCGAAAAGAATAAAAGCTTGTAAATTACGCAATATACGTATATAATTTATAAGCTTGTAAGTCGTCATTGCGAGGAAATTATGTAATAATTGACGAAGCAATCTCAGGATATGTGATGAGATTGCCACGCAGCCTACGGCTGCTCGCAATAACGATTATCCAAAACTTAAGCAAAAAATTCACACGTAAGATATATGTTAGTTCATTAGAATGGACATCTTACGGAGGTATAAACTAACAATTAGGAGAATTTAAAAATGTCAAAAATACCATCTGTTAACATTAAAGAATTATTAGATGCGGGCGTGCATTTCGGTCACAAGACCTCACGCTGGAATCCTAAAATGGCATCTTATATATATGGTGAACGTGATGATGTTCATATAATCGATTTAAGACAAAGTGTCGCTTTAATGAGCGTTGCTTTGAATGCAATATATGAAACCGTAAAAAAAGACGGTAAAATATTATTTGTAAGTACTAAAATACAGGCAAGCGATATTATAGCGGAATATGCCGAAAAATGCGGGCAGTATTACGTAAATCATAGATGGCTTGGTGGTATGCTAACTAACTGGAAAACTATTGCGGGTTCAATAGAAAAGCTAAATAAGTTAGACAAAACCTTAGAAAACGAAGAAGCACTTATGGGTTATACTAAGAAAGAGATACTCGATATGAGCCGTAAGAAAGATAAATTACTTCTATCTCTTGCCGGTATTAGAAATCTTAATTCTAAACCTGATCTTCTAGTAGTTATTGACACTAATAAAGAGCATATCGCAATTAATGAAGCGGTAAAGCTTAATGTTCCTATAGTTGCAGTAGTTGATACTAATTCTAATCCTGATAATGTAGATTATCCGATTCCGGGTAATGATGATTCTATAAGATCAATAAGACTTTATTGTAGTTTATTTGCAGATGCGGCATTACAAGGACTTGAAGAATCAATGAAAGTTTCAGGAGTTGATATGGGTGCTATGCAAGAGCATACAGATAAGGCGTTAACTTCTAAAAATGTTTCTAAATTAAAACAAGCTAAAAAATTCTCTAAAACGAAAAATATTGATGAAGAGACAAATACAGAATTTGAGCAAGCATTAAATGATGTCGATGAAAATAAAAATTCTGATAATGCATAAGTGTTGTTGCATGGATCGGCTTTTCCATTGTCATCCCGCGACTTGATCGCAGGATCCAGCTTAAAGTACTAATAATATTAGTATTTTAAATTGTTTTTATGGACCCCAGGAGCAAGCTACGGGGTGACACCGAGGTCGTTCTTCGAGCCACAACCCAAGCCAAATATAATAATTAAGGAGAAAGTAAGGTATGAGTGAAATAAATATAAGTGCTGCAGCGGTTAAAGAATTAAGAGAAAAAACTGGTGCAGGTATGATGGACTGCAAAAAAGCATTAATAGAAACCAGCGGTAATTTTGAAGAAGCTATTGATTTTCTTCGTAAGCAAGGTTTAGCTGTTGCTGCAAAGAAAGCCGGACGCATTGTTTCTGAAGGTTTAACGGCTGCAAAAGTTGATGGGCTTACCGGAGTGGTAATTGAAGTAAATTCCGAAACGGATTTTGTTGCTAGAAATGAGCAGTTTCAGGATCTAGTTAAGGATATTGCAAATCTTGCAGTAATTGCAAAAACTATAGATACGCTAAAAACATTTAAAATGCAAAGCGGTAAATCAGTTGAAGAAGAAATTATAGAAAATATCGCTACAATCGGTGAAAATTTAACATTACGTCGTATGGATATATTAGAGATATCTGAAGGAGCAATCGGTTCGTACGTGCATAATGAAGTTGTACCGAATTTAGGAAAAATTTCCGTATTAGTAGGTCTTGTGTCTAACGCAAAAGATAAAGCAAAACTAGAAGCTTTAGCTAAACAAATTGCTGTTCATGTAGCAGGAAATAACCCGCAAAGTATAGATGATTCAAGCTTGGATCAAGCACTCGTAGAGCGTGAGAGAAAAGTATTTTTTGAGAAATCTAAAGAAGACGGAAAGCCTGATAATATTATAGAAAAAATGGTAGAAGGTAGAATACGTAAATTCTTCTCGGAAGTTGTATTGCTTCAGCAAAATTTCTTATTTGAACCTAAACTTACCGTTGCGGAAGTAATTAAAAATGCTGAAAAAGAACTCGGTGCAGAAATTAAAATCGCCAAATTTATTAGATACGAACTTGGTGAAGGTATAGAACACGAAGAAAAAAACTTTGCCGATGAAGTAGTTGCCATTACGCAAGGTTAATGGGCTTGTTTCATAGCTTCAATGTCATTCCCGCGTGGATACCAAATCATCATTGCGAGCATGCGTTGTTGTGCAGGCACAATTCTATCCTGTCATCCCGTGACTTGATCGTGGGATCCAGTCAAAATATAAAAACAACTAATACTAGTTATTTTTATGAATACCGTGGTCAAACCACGGTATGACACCGAATGCGTTTTTCTATCCACGCAACAATACCTTCCCGTGGTCAATTGAACTAGGTGACAGTAAAAAACTCGTGAATGCTCACTCACACCTTTTCAAAGCAAACAAAGGCAAATTTAGGATAAGTGCTTATTTCTAAACTTGTATTTATAATATCTCTCTAACTACAATCAACTATCTATTAATAAATAATTTTCGGTTTTTTCCTTTATAATAAAAGATTTATATTGACTTAATAATAGAAAATCTTACATTAATTGTTATTTTTAGTTTAAATGGAGAGCATTTTATGTCAAGGACAAAAGAGGAATATGCTGCATAAATTTATGCTGCCGAAGAGCATCGTAGGAGACAAGCTAATTATAGTGATAATGATGCCGAACTGCTTGGAGTTATTATAGTATGTGCCGGTTATGCATATTATAAAGCAGTAGAAGGGGCAGTAAAAGTTACCGTCACAGAAAGTAAAATTATAGAAAACGTCTATAAGATAGGAAGTGGACAAATAGCAGTACTCGGTACTGATGCCGGAAGTAAAATAACTTATATAACAAAGCATCCTTCGTCTCGAGGTAATACGAGTACTTCCACTCAGTCGATGACAACTAATCCTGTAGATCCTTTAGAGCAAACTCCCCCTAATACTCCTACCTCTAAAAGAGAAAAGGCTAAAATATACGGAAAAAAACTGGTAGATAGTGCAAAGATTGGAGCTAAAACCCTTTTAAACCTTATAAAGTGACAACCGGTACACAATAGAAATCGTCGGTCCAGGAAGTGATTTTAACAGCAACGGTAAGGAAAAATTTATATTTTCTGAACCTACTAAGCGTAAAGTTGTTCACAAAGAATTTAAAACCGAAAACGGTTATAAGTGCGGTATTGTGTTGGAAGAGACAATTGAAGCTTCCTTAACATTAAGATTAAATAATAAGCGTATAGTTAAGATTAAAGAATTTAGAAGCATGATTGTCCCTGATACTACAGAAGATACGGGAGAAATTTTTGATATTTCGCTAATTTTAAAATATTTTGATGGGGCAAACATGCCTAAGCAGATCCTGCTTTTTTAAAGATACATTACGGTAGAGACGGAAAATTAAATAAGTTATCGTTGCCAAACCCACCTATAATTTTTCATAACCAATAGTATCCGGCCTTAACCGTTTATAAAGGTGAATTATGTTCTTGGCCTATAAGTGTGGGTATTATAGGTATTTGAATAAGAAAATACTAGAAAATAACGGAAGTATAGAAATCAGTCACGTAGATCCTGAATTTACTATAGAGCTTTTAGGAGAATAAGAGTTTTTAGTTAAATTCTATCAAAGAAACTTCGTAATTACTTTTAAATATTCATCTAGGACTTTTTGGTTGTCCTTAACAAATTTTAAAGCATTTCCGCGGTAAGCTTTAAGTTCTAGAGAATTATTAGACCTGAGTAGATATGTTAGTTTGGTTAGTAAATCTTCACCGTTTTTGATTTGGATAGCTGCTTCATTTTGCAGTACGCCTTTAGCGATATCGGTGTTTTTGCTCATATCGAGACCGAATATAATACAATTAGAGAAATATGCTGCTTCTAAAATATTATGCCCGCCTTGTTTAAAAGAACCGCCGATAAAAGAAATTGTAGCTACAGAAAAAAATAGTCCCATTTCGCCGAACCTATCAACTATATAAAGATCATCGCTTAAAACAGGTAAATCATTTTGCGACTTAGCGGTAGCGGATAAATTATGTGACTTACAATTATCGATAATTGATTTAACTCGCTCAGGATGTCTTGGAATTAAGATAATATAGCAGTCTAAAAACTGCTCTTTTAGGTTTTTGATTATAGGCAAAATCACCTCTTCATCTTCGGGGTGAGTGCTGGCAAATAGCACGACTCGCCTATTGTCTAAATGTAAGCTTAATTTTGATAACTCTTCTTGATTGACCGGAAGTTTTTCGTTGGCAAATTTAATATTGCCTAAATTCACTGCATCTGATACGCCAAGTTCATTGAATTTTTGTAAGTCATGCTCGCTTTGCACGATAATTTTACTGAAATTTTTGAGAATAAGCTGAAAAAAGCTTTTTCTTTTTAGCCAAGCTTTAAATGATTTATCGGAAATACGAGCATTAACTAGTAGTAATTTACACTGCTTGGCTCCCTCATTAATAGTACACGGCCATAATTCCGATTCTATAAAAATGCCTAAATCAGGTTGCCAACTTCTTAAAAATTTTCGAGTAAAAATAATATTATCTATCGGTAAAAATCGGTGAACTGCTATTTTAGGTAATTTGGCAGTTAATATTTTAGCGGAGCTGTTAGTCCAAGAAGTTACTAGAAAACGAATGTCAGGGTAGCGTTTACTTATATTATGTATTAATGTTAAAGCTGTCATAGACTCGCCAACGCTTGCTGCATGAATCCATATCAGCCTTCGTGCATAACTTGCTTCTAAAGGTAATTTATACGTCGATCCTAACCCTTCATCCTCACGTACTAGTGTGTACGCTGTGGTTCGCAGTGAAGTGTCTCCTTTAAATTCCTCTTTATTAGCGGACGTTTGCACGAAGTCTAATGAATCGTCTTGTCTGTGTTTGTCAATAGCAAAACGCTCTTGGATGCGTCTTATATCTTCTTTACCTATTAATAAACGTATAAGAATTATGATAAAATAAACAGGTAATAATATAAAGCTTAAAGCATAATATAATAACATCATTTCTTTAAACTCTCTGTTAAGCTTGCTAATTGTTTTTCAAGGCTTATATGGTTTTGTATTTTATCATTTGTGAGTTCTAAAGGCGAGCCAACTATGATTTTAATGGTACCAAACGGTAGGGGTATTATTAATTTATCCCAACTTTTTAATCTGAAACATCTAGAAGTGGAGCTGACTATAGTAATAAGTTTTGTGTTATATCTATAGGCAATTTCGGTAATGCCGCTATTTACTTTATATACCGGTCCTTTAGGACCGTCCGGCGTGACTATTATATTTGCACCTTGAGATAACTTACCTATAATATTACGTAAAGCTCCAATTGGATTTTTATTAGTAGAACCTACTATCACTCTGCAACCGAATTTTCCTACTAGATCGTTTAAAATTTTTCCGTCTAAATGCGGTGATATTAAAGCATAGATATTTCTATGTCCTATAAACATAGCCGGACTTAAGGCAAGCATATTATGCCAAAATGCAAAGATTACCCCTTGTTCGTTTAGGAATTTTTCCTTATTGCCGTTATCGTAAAATATAAATTTCTGCTTTGAAGTAAAGTAAACAAAACGCAAATACCAATATAGTAAAATAGTAATTATACTAAGTACGTATTTATTATTTTTTAAAAATTTTTTAAAAACTTTCCGCATTATTTTTTTGTTGGTTTAGATGGCTTTTTAACTTTTCCGTCATTGCGAGGAAATTACGAGGTAAGTGATAAAGCAATCTCAGTATATTTGACGAGATTGTCACGCAGCCTATGGCTGCTCGCAATGACGATTTGGTATCCATGCAAAGCCTTAAGCAGGAATGACATCGATTGTTCTCTCAATTCTAATACAAGCTTCTTCTAGCTTTTCCATAGAAGTAGCATAAGAGATTCTAAAATATCCCTCTAAGCCGAAAGCGATACCAGGTACTACGGCAACTTTTGCTTCTTCAAGTAAATATTCGGCAAAATCATTACTATTTGCAATAATTTTTCCTGATTTAGTTTTATGCCCAAATATTTTATCGCATTTAACAAATAAGTAAAACGCCCCTTCCGGCTTATAGCACTCAAAATATTTTACTCTTTTCAAAATTGATAAAGCAAGATCACGCTTTTTTTGACAATTTAAAGCATTAGGCTTTATATAATCTTGAGGACCGTTTAATGCTTCAATAGCAGCCATTTGACTTATTGAACAAGGGTTTGAAGTACTTTGCGACTGAATAATAGTCATTGCTTTAATCAAAGCTTTAGAGCCTGCACCGTAGCCTATACGCCAACCCGTCATAGAATAAGCTTTAGATACTCCGTTTACGGTAAATATTCTCTTTTTTAAATCAGGTGCTATTTGGGCTAATGTATAAAATTTAAAATCATCAAAAGTAATATGCTCGTAAATATCATCGGACATTACGTTTATATGTGAATATTTTCTTAAAACTTTAGCAATATTTTCTAGTTCTTCAAAATTATAACTTACACCTGTTGGATTACTAGGTGAGTTAATAATAAGCCACTTAGTTTTATCCGTAATTGAACGTTCTAAAGCTTCTGCACTTAATTTAAAGTTATTTTCAATTCCGCAATTTACAAAAACAGGTGTGCCTGTGCTAAGTGCAACCATATCAGGATATGAAACCCAATAGGGTGCTGGAATAATTACCTCATCCCCTTGGTCTAAAGATGCCATAAACAAATTATATATAACTTGTTTACCGCCGGTGCTTACTATTATTTCATCAAGTTCGTAATCTATATTATTTTCACGTTTGAATTTGTCTTTTATTGCTTGCTTTAAAAGAGGCACACCCTCAACGTTAGTATATTTAGTAAAGCCGTCTTTAATCGCTTTAATCGCCGCTTCCTTAATATTGTCAGGCGTATCAAAATCAGGCTCACCGGCACCGAGTGTGATAATATCAACTCCCGCTTTTTTAAGTTCAAGAGTTTTTTTAACGACTGCAAGGGTCGGCGACGGTTTTATAGAACTTAGCCTCGTAGAAATAATTGACATAATTTGAGTCCGTATTAAATGAAAGCTATAGTAAAATCGGTAATTTCAAGAAATAAATATTAATTTTTATAATGAAATCTACAATTATATATTATAATTTGTTTAGTATTGACAGAATATATTAGTCTATGTTCGTGGTTAATTCTATATGACCATAAACCTTAGCCGGATTAGATAATAAATATAATGTTTCTTTTGTAGATTCATATTCTTCTTCGGTTAAAAGAATAATATTCTTATGATTCTTTCTTTTAATAAGATATAGGGACATGATCGTTTTCTACGGTATTTAGTACAGAGCTTAAGTTTTTTCTAAATGAAGTGTCGCTAATTGAGTTCATGAGCTACCTACTGATGTACATATAACATGTACATCCTAGCTTCAATGCCATTAATTTACAAGTAAAATTATTATTTTATTTAAAAATTTATCAAGATATGCTTTATTATAGTAAGTAATATTAATTTAGTAATTAAACTATGCTCGGTAAAATAAAAGACAAAATCAAACATTATTGCTTAACTATAATAAATATACCGAATTTTATTAAGAATAAAATTTTAGAATTTAAAAATTATATAAGTGATTGTAAATATAAATTCTCTCATTTAGCCGAAACTAATTATCAACTTGGACTCGATCATTTATATAGAGGTAATTTAAATGATGCATTACTTAGGTTTAAACTAGTCGATAAATTTTTTAATCCTAATGATTCTAAAGTATATTATCAACTCGGATGGGTTTATTTTTTAAAAAATAATTACAGGCAAGCTATGGAATATTTAGAAAAATCTAATGAAAAATATAAACCTATATTTATAAATTTTTTGAAAAATTATAAGGATATTACTGAAATACCTCAAGAAATTTGTGGAGAATATCGTGATTTAACAGCACAATATTATCCTACTATTTTTAATAACGACAAAAATATCCATCTTCCGTATAGGTTTGTTAATGAAGCACTTAAACAGATATCTGATTTACCGAATAATTACTCTATTTTGGAACTTGGAAGTAATATAGGGCTTGTAGGTTATGAAATACAAAAACGTTTTCCGGAAAGTTTTACTTTAACCGGTGTAGAAGTTTCTGCTTTAATGAATGAGTTACAAGAAACATATTACCCGAACACTAAAATTTACGATCATATATATAATATTGCTATCAATGAATTTTTAAAACAAAACTCTAATAAATTTCATATTATTTTTAGTTTTTGCGGATTATCGTTTACTAACAATTTAATAGAATATTTTAATTTAATATACTCATCTCTTAATAAACAAGGGTATTTTGCCCTTTGTTTACCGAATGCGACGAAGACACAATTTTCAGTAAAACGCAAAGAATTTATTTTTAACTTGAATGAAATAAATAATTTTTTACAAAAAAATAATTTTACTATATTAATTTCGGAAGAAATAATACTAGCGGAAAACAATAAATATAGTATTATTGTTTGTAAGAAAACAGCATAAATCAATGAGAATATTAATTATATTATCCATTATTTTATGTTCATTATCAATAAGAGCTGATCTTGAATATGTTGATAATGACATATATAACTATAATGGTGGAAGAAATGAAAACGGTTGCTTGGAAGTTTATGATCCATACGAAAAATTTAACCGTAAAGTGTTTGTATTTAATTCTGTGTTAGATTATATAATATTGCGTCCTTTAGCTATAGGTTATAAGAACATCACGAATGATTACATAAAAGCACGCGTTAATAGTTTCGTCAGTAATGTCGATACACCGCTTACGGCGGTAAATTACGGGCTTCAGTTAAATTACGATAAAACTATGAAAAGCGTTTGGCGGTTTCTCATTAACACGACGTTTGGCATAGGCGG
>NZ_AWXL01000003.1:0-77295 GCF_000485845.1 Rickettsia gravesii BWI-1
TTGGCATAGGCGGTTTATTTGACGTGGCAGGTAAAGTAGGTTTGTCGTCCGATCGTCAAACTTTCGGTAGTACCCTCGCACATTATGGAGTTGCCCCAGGTCCTTATTTAGTATTGCCGATAATCGGTAGTACTAACGCAAGAGATATGATGGATTCGGTAATTACTAATTATGCTCTTAATCCATTAATGTACTACACTCATAATGATTTTGACTTAGGAGTACTAGCAGTTAGTAAAATAAACGATCGATATGTTGTATTACCGTTTAGTGATTATGTGATGAAGAATTCTACCGATCCTTATGTGGCTATTAGATCAGCATTACATCGTGCTCGTGAAGCATCGGTTCAATATCCTGAAAATTTTAAATGTCATAAACCCAAGAATTAATGAAATTAAAGAGGATTATATGCAAAAAATTATTACAGGTTTATTTTTATTAGTTATGACGTTTTCCGCTTATTCTAATGAAAAAGTGCCTGCCGGTTTAAACAGTTACGTTACTAATTTAGTAAATGAAGCTTCTAGTATATTAAACGATAGTAAGTTATCTGAGCGAGTAAAAATTGCTAAAGCACGTGAGTTAATGTCTCAGAACCTAGATTTTGATTGGATGGCTAAATATACATTAGGCAGAAATGGGATAAAAACTTTATCAGGTGGGCAAGTTCAGGAATTCATCAAAGTTTACTCTAAATATGTTACTAAATCTTATACTGATTTAATAAAAGATTATAAAGGCGAACAGCCTAAAATAGTAGGAGTTCGTCCTTTAAGCTCGACCGATTTTATGGTTGCTATGAATATCATTAGTAATAAAGAGCAAGGCCCTATTAAAGTAGAATATCTTGTACGTGAAATGAAAGGAAACGGAAAAGACGTTTTTAAAGTTTCTGATATAATTACGGAAGGTGTAAGTCTTATTGGAGCTCAACAAGACGAGTTTACCGATACTTTAAAAAATCAAGGCTTTGAGGCACTAATACAAAAATTAGAAAGTCGTTCTTAAGCTTATTTCACTGTCATCTTAAATCGTCATTGCGAGGAAACTGCATAGCAATTGACGAAGCAATCTCAGGAGTTTGTTATTATTGCATGAGATTGCCACGCAGTCTACGACTACTCGCAATGACGATTAGATATCCACGCAACAAAGCCCGCTCGCTAATAGCGTTAAACAACATAAATCACTCACATGAAAATCTTAGCAGGTAGTAGTAAGTTACTCGCAACGCGTTTAGCTATAGCATTAAATATTATTGAGCCGAGAATTACCTATTTCAATGATTCCGAAATAAAAGTAGAAATTCAAAAATCGTTTCATAATGAAGATATAATCATAGTACAATCCACATCAAAACCCGTTAATGATCGCTTAATTGAGTTGTTTTTGCTAGTAGATGTAGCAAAAAAAGCGGGAGCAAATAGAATAATTTTAGTAATGCCTTATTTTGGTTATGCAAGGCAAGATAATATAAATTCTCAAAATATAATTCCTGCTAAGTTAATAGCAGGTTTTTTAGAGAAGCTCGGAGTAAACCATGTAATTACTATTGATTTACACTCCGATAAAATAGAGAAATTTTTTAATATTCCTGTTTCTAATCTTGAACCTATAAATTTATATATCCCGTTTTTAAGAACTTATAGCAATTTCGTTATAGTTGCACCTGATAAAGGAAGTATCAATCGAGTTCAAAAAATTAGTAATTTACTAAATATAGATTCAGCTTATATAAAAAAAGAAAGGGATATAAATAATAATTGCGAGATGATATCAATAACAGGAGTGTAGAGGGCAAAAATTGCATATTAATTGATGATATTATAGATAGTGGAGAAACAATAGTAAAAGCAGCGAGATTTTTAAAAGAACATTCGGCTTTATCGGTTAGTGCTTTTATAACTCATGCAGTGCTTTCTGCCGGTTCTAAAAATTCGATAATAGACCTCTTGGAGAACGAAGCTAATAAAGAGGAATTTGTAGGAAATATGGAACGCAGCACCGCAGCGTACATTTTAGTACGTGAGGATGTGAGTACTGGATTGACGTACAAATTACCTTTAGAAGCAAGTTATGCAAGAGGTCTAATAGACAATATTTTTATCACGGATACTATAGAAACAAGTGACTTATCTACAAAATTTCATATAATATCCGTATTGTCCTATCATCGTAAAAGAGTTAATAAATATACTATGAGCTTGTGTACTGTAGAAATAAATCTATCTACAATAAAAAATAATTACCTTTTATTACAAGATATTTGCAAAACCTCATTAGTTGGTGCTGCCGTTAAAGCTAACGGTTACGGTCTTGGAGCAGTACAAATTTCTAAAGCTTTAATAGAAGAAAATTGTAGGCATTTTTTTGTGGCCTCAAGTGAAGAAGGAGTGAATTTACGCAACGCTTTAGGATTAGATGTTAATATTTTAGTTCTTAACGGCGTTTTTGAACATGATGCTTTAGAGCTGATAGAATATAATTTAACACCTGTTCTAAATAACTTAAAACAAATAGAAATTTGGCAAAAATTTAGTAATTTGAAAAACAGAGTATTGCCTTGTTATTTACATTTCAATACGGGGATTAATCGTCTTGGCTTAAGCTCTGATGAGATAGAGCAGCTAATTAATGATCGTGATTTGTTAAAAGGGCTAGATTTACAATATATTATAAGCCATCTAGCTATATCCGAGGAAATAGATAATCCTTATAATCTAGAACAGTTAAACAGATTTAAAGCTTATTTACAATATTTCCCAAACATCAAAGCAAGCCTTGCTAATTCCGGCGGCATATTTTTAGGACAGGATTACCATTTTGATTTAGCAAGACCGGGGGCAGCCTTATACGGTCTTAATCCCTTAACAAAGAATCCCATAACCTTAAAAGCTCCTATAATTCACTTACAGAATTTGACACTAGATAGCCATATCGGTTATAATATGACTTTTACAACTAAGCGTGATAGTGTCATTGCAACGTTACCGCTTGGTTATGCCGATGGGTTTAGTCGTAATTTTAGCAATCAAGGTGAAGTATTTATTAACAGTCGCAGCGTTCCTATAGTAGGGCGAGTATCGATGGATTTAATAAATATCGATGTTACCGATCTACCACCGTCCGAGATTTTTCTAGGGCAGGAAGCGGAAATTATCGGAAATTATTGCACACCCGATAAAATAGCGAGTATTATAGGTACTATCGGGTATGAGGTATTAACTAACCTTGGTAGTAGATATAAAAGAAAGTATATCGGGTAGATATCTGTGTCATACCATGGTTTGACCACGGTATCCAGAAAAAAATTAAAAAAGACTGCGGGATGACATTAGAGGTTACTGGATTCCTGCTTTCGCAGAAATGACATAGCGTACTTAAATTAAATAGAAAAAATACAAATGTTATTCAATATAGCTAATTCGATCGGTAAACGTACTATAAAGTTTGCACAAAGTGTAGGTAGTTTTTCTCTATTTAGCTTTGCTGCCGTTAGCAGTATCATAAGACCGCCTTTATATTTGAGTTTAATCATCAGACAATTATTATTTATCGGGTTTCACTCGCTTCCGGTTGTTGCGATGACGACTTTTTTCTCAGGGGCGGTACTTGCATTACAGAGCTATATCGGTTTTTCCCGTTTCTCAGCTGAAAGCTCTATTGCAACGGTAGTAGTATTGTCGCTGACTAGAGAGCTTGGACCTGTCTTAGCCGGACTAATGGTAGCGGGAAGAGTTGGGGCATCAATCGCCGCCGAAATAGCCACAATGAGAGTAACGGAGCAGGTAGATGCTTTATATACTTTATCTACCGATCCTATTAAATATTTAGTTTTTCCAAGAGTAATAACAGCTATTATTACAATGCCTTGTCTTGTGTTAATCGGGGATATAATTGGTGTTATGGGCGGTTATTTGGTAGGGGTATATAAACTTGATTTTAATAGTGCAGCTTATTTAACCAGTACTTTTCAGTATTTAGAACCGATTGACGTAGTTTCCGGTCTTATTAAAGCGGGAGTTTTTGGGTTTATTATTTCTATAATAAGTTGCTATAGCGGCTATTATTCAGGTAAAGGGGCTAAGGGAGTTGGAAGAGCAACTACCTCGGCAGTAGTGAATTCTTCTATCCTTATCTTAATCAGCAATTATTTAATAACCGAATTATTTTTTAAAGTATAGGTATACTCGTTTAATTTTTCAAATTAAACGAGTATACAGTTTTTTTTGTTTATTTGGAGTATGCATGAGTGTAGAAGAATTTAAAATTAAAATTCGGTCATTATATAAATCATTTGCTAATCATAAGGTGTTAGACGGAATAGATTTGGATGTAAAAAAGGGCAGTTCATTAGTTATTTTAGGTGGTTCCGGTAGCGGCAAATCGGTTCTAATTAAAAATATAGTAGGATTGATTAAACCTGATAAAGGTAAAATTTTTATTGATAATGTAGAAATCCAAGATATCTCAAGTAAACAAAAATTTGAAATTATGGACGGTATAGGTTTTTTATTCCAAGGCGGAGCATTATTTGACTCCTTAAATATACGTGATAATATTACTTTCGAGACTAAAAAATTATCTAAGAAAGAAAAAAACGACCTTGCCGGTGCAAAGCTTAATTCCGTTGGTTTATCCCCTAGAATACTCGAGCTTTACCCTGCCGAATTATCGGGAGGGATGCAAAAAAGAGTAGCCCTTGCTAGGGCTATTTGTAGTACACCGTCGATTTTATTTCTTGATGAACCGACCACAGGGCTTGATCCTATCATGGCAAATGTTATCAACGAATTAATTATAAAAATCCAAGAAGAGTTAGGGGCAACTACGATTACTATAACTCATGATATGATTAGTGCCGCAAAAATAGCTAAAGAAGTAGCTATGCTTTATCAAGGAAAAATTAAATGGTACGGTAGTAAAGATGAAATGCGTAGTAGTGATAATCCTTATTTAAAACAATTTATAAATGGATTAACTACTGGGCCTATAGAGGTATAAAATGTTTAAGAACTTATTATGTATAATAATATTTCTAGGTATAAATCTAAATGTTTATGCTATAAATTCTAGTTCTTATACGACAGATGATATAATAAAAATAGTAATTATTCTTGGAATAGTTATTTTAATTTTTAGTCCTGCAAAATTCCGTATAATCGTTATCGGTACTATGTTAGGCTTGGCTTGTGCCTATTTCACGTATAAATACATCGTACCTATCTTTATTTCTTTACTAAATGGACCATAAAGATAAATATTGCTATTAGTGACGCCCCACATCTCAGCTATTTTCTCTTCTAATAGTATCAATTTAATATTCTACAATTAATCTCAAGCTCTAACTCCCCCGTGATAGCCATCTAATTCAAAAGAATTGGGATGTATATTTTTACATGCATCTAAACCTATTATATTAATCATATTAGTATTATATTATCAATACCATTTAAAGTAGTACGAATATCTTCCAAGTATTTAGATGATTCAGGCGAATCATTACCTCCAATTATTCGTACTTTTATTAAATCTTGTTCTATCAATTCATTCTGATTAAAGTCAGTAATTAATTGCTCTAACTGTTGTGAATTAATATTTCTAGCTAATGCTATTTTATTTAATTTTACGGAAAAGAAACTACAGGCAATCTCTTCATTTAAATCTTTAGTATAAATTGCTAAATCATCATTTATATCATAAATTTTATATTTACGTTAGAGTGGTTATTTAATTCTTATGTTACTTTACGAATATTACCATCTGATACCCCGTAATTGATACTGCAGATCTATCACGCCCTCCTACTAAATAAGCTTCTAATTTAGTATTAGGAGGAAAGTTGCTTATTACATCATGTGTTAAAGAACTAGCATCAGTAAATCTGTCAACATGGGCTAATGCAGTTTTTTTAGTTAATGGATCATGTAAAATTACAGTAACGCATTGTTGAATGTTATCAGTGCCTATCTTTTCTTTATCAGCAAAACCAACTTTATGCTGTTCCACACGAACAGCTTCATAATTAATTATACCTTGCTGTAACGAGTAAGCATATGCATACTGTGCTATTGAATTTTCTTTACGGTTTTGAGTTTTATAAGCAGCTCATAAAGCTAATCTTGCCATTAATTCTTTAGCTTGGCTTTTTATTAAAATTGCTTCTTGCTTTTTAATAAATTTATCTAATGTTCCTTGTTGTTGATGTGCAGTGACTAATTCTTTGTATGAATTTTCTACATTATAATATTGCTTTGCTTCAAAAGAATTCTCTATGCTATCTTGAAATTTTTGAATAGCATTATCAAACAGTCCCAGCTGTTGATAGCTACGTCCTATCATAGTATTAATATAGGAAAGAAAATTACTGTCAGTTTGACCTATAGCAATTTGTTTAGCTTGTTGTAGTTGTTTAAGAGCAACAAGATGATTGCCTTTGCTATATAATTTAATCCTTCATTATACAAAAAAGCTGTTTGATTATGATCAATTTGCTCCTTTGTACTTAATGGTTTTGGAGTAAGCTTACTAATATATTCAGGAAAACTTGAAGGTAACTCTCCTAATTTTTTAATTAGTCCGGTGATATTACCTTGAACTGGCTTCCCATTAATAAGCATAGATTTATAATAGTTTAATTAATTTATATTTTTATATAAAACTCTGTTATTTAATAAAAATCAAGCATTAGCTAATACTTAACTACAAAATAATTATCTCTTGACACTAGGGGAGTATTGCTTTATATTTTTTGTATATTGTATATACTCGATCAACTTCAAAAATTGGTTACGTCGTTCTACAAGATCTGCGGTGCTTACGTATTAAGTATATGCTCCGCTCCTCGGCTTGTGAACTCTTAGCTCTTTTTGAAGTTGATCTTCGTATATGACTCTTCATTTACTTGAAGTATATTTTATAAGTTTTAAGGTATTTAGCTTATGTCTCGTAAGTGCGAACTCACAGGTGTGGGTGTTTTATACGGCAACAATGTATCACATTCTCAGCGTAAAACTAGAAGACGTTTTGAACCTAATCTAAGATCGGTTAAGTTTACAAGTGATATAACAGCCGGGGAATATAGATTATCGGTTAATGCTAGATGTATTAGTTCAGTGGAAAAAGCCGGGGGTTTTGATGCATATATTCTAAAAGCCGATGATAATGTTTTATCAAGTAACGCTAGAGCTATTAAGAAAAAAATAATTCAGACTAAAACGGCAAAATCATTATGAAAAGCGGTATACATCCAGAATATAAAAAGTTTTTGATTAAAGTAGGAAGTGATGTTTTTGAAACAATGTCTACTCATCCTACAGATGAAATTTTAATGGATGTTGATTTTAGAAAGCATCCGGCATGGAATAAAGATTCTGGAAATGTAGTAAATCAATCGAACAAAAGTGTTAGTGATTTCAATAAAAGATTCTCAGGTCTTTCTTTCGGTAGTAAGAAAGAAGCTAGTTAGGCTTTGTTTGTGGATAACAAATCGTCATTGCGAGGAAATTGCATAGCAATTGACGAAGCAATCCAGTAAACAATTCTGATTTATAGAATTTTTTTATTATTTTTTCTGGGTTGCCGTGCAGTTTACGACTACTCGGTATCTACGCAAGAATGACACTAACAATATTCACGTAGTATTGGACTAAGTCAAAATATAACACAGATAAATCGTCAATTCTCAATTATTGCGGGGTGGAGCAGCTCGGTAGCTCGTCAGGCTCATAACCTGAAGGTCGTTGGTTCAAATCCAGCCCCCGCTACCATGTTTTTTAATGTCATGCTAGTTCACTTATAGCGTTATTGAAGTCTGCTGATGCCATTCCTAACTCAGTGTTGTTGCATGGTTTGGTTTTCCTGTCATTGCGAGAAGGCATTATTACATCCAATACGAAAGCAAATTATGACTACCCAGAAAATAGTGCCTACAAAATCAACTGATGGCAGTAAGCTTTTTCGTCATCAAGCTAAATTTGTAGCCGGTGCTATGAATATAAATCAAATCCCCAATTTTTCATTACCGGAAATTGCTTTTGTCGGTAAGTCAAATGTCGGCAAATCAAGCCTAATAAACACGATATGTAATAATAAAAATCTTGCTAAAGTTTCTAATACTCCAGGGCGTACTAGGCAAATCAATTTCTTTAACCTTGCAGATAAACTTATTATAGTTGACCTTCCCGGTTATGGTTTTGCTAATGTTCCTATATCAGTCAAAGAGCAGTGGGGAGTGTTAATTAGTTATTATTTACGAAATAGTTATAATTTAAGGTTAGTTAACTTATTGATTGATTCAAGAAGGGGTATAAAAGAAAATGATAAGAAAGTAGCTGATCTATTACTTGCAACTAAAAGAGAATTTCAAATTATTTTCACAAAATCCGATAAAGTTACGGATCATAAAAACCTTAACGATGAAGCACAGAATTTTCTTGCAACTTTAAACTACTCATGTAATGTTATGTATGTAAGTAGTAGGAGTAAAGAAGGTGCAAGAGAACTTAAAGCTAGTTTGGCAAAATGCATCAAACCTCAAAAATAAAGAGGTAGATAGTATTTCTTCATTAAATAACATTGCTATAATTAAGAATATAATAAAGTGTAGTAGTGAGTTGAAGAATCAAGCAATAGTTCTAAAATTGCCTGCTACTATTATTATTGACGATAAATTATTTACGGCTTTTATTGAATCTGTTAGATTGCTTGAGATGTGCGGTGCTAAAATATATATAGTACATGATCATATTGATTTACGAAGTTCGTCTTTAATATCACAAATAGATGAAAATTTTAGTCAAAAAATTAGTAAAATAAGCGACTATAGTTATCTAAATAATCCTATTATTATGGAAATTTTATCCAGTTACGTTAACAAGCTTATAGTAACAAAGTTAAGTAGTATAGGTTGTTATGCAGTTGGTATTTCAGGTAAGGATGCTAATTTACTGCAAGCAAAAAAATCAAAACTATCTCACCGAAAAATTGTAAATCATGATGTTATAAATATTGGTTTTTTAAGTAAGCCTATTATGATTAATCCAGAAATTTTATTAAATTTTGCAGATAATAATATTATACCCGTGATAGCACCGTTTGCGAGTGACGATCAGGAGAAAACACATTTATTAAATGTTAACTTAACGGTAGCAACAATTGCTTCTGCATTAAGTGCAGAACATTTAATATTGTCATATGAGATATTACAGGTATCCGAGACGTTTCCGTATAATATAGAAATATGAGATATTAACTTGTTGAAATCAATGTTAGATGATAGTAATAATTTCATCGAAGAAGCATTAATTAAGATAGCAGTTAATGTCCTTGAAAATAATAACGGTTACGTACATTTTGTGAATAGTGAAGCACCGAATTCAATATTGTCAACTATGTTTGATATTAATATAAATTAATAGAGGTTTTTTATGGCAGGAGCATTAGCATCCGATCTTTTATTTGTAGGGTTAACTAGACCGCCTATGATATTTGGAGTAAGTATTAAGTTTGCTGCATTAAATATGATAATGACGATGATAGTATTTATTTGGAATAACGGCATTATGATTTTATTCATTGCAGCTGCTTTGCATTTGGTAGCTTATATTATATGTTTTAAAGAACCGAGATTCATAGAGCTATATTTAAATAAAATGTCAAGAACTAGCCAATGTCCTAATAAATTTTACTACGGAGCAAATTCGTATAATATTTGAGTTTTATGTCATTCCCGCCTACGCGAGAATGACATAAAAAGAGGTATAACTGACAAAATAAATCAAAATAGTTAAATCAGGTGAGGTAATGAAATTATTTAGAACTAGAGCAGCTAAAGAATTAAGGTCTAAACAAGAAAGACCCACTTCGCATTTTATTCCTTATAAATGTCATTGGGATAGTAATACTATTTTAACAAAAGATAATTCTTTATTACAAGTTATTAAAATAAATGGATTTTCTTTTGAAACTGCTGATGATGAAGATCTAGACATTAAAAAGAATATCAGAAATGCTTTACTTAAAAATATGGCTTCGGGAAATATCATTATGTATTTTCATACTATTAGAAGACGTAAAGCAGTAATATTTGACGATACGGAATTTACTTATGATCCTACCGTAAAAGTCCCTAATGATTTTATTACTTATTTAGGTGCAGAATGGCGTAAGAAACATGCTGGGGCTAGGTCGTTTTTTAACGAATTATATGTTAGTATTTTATATAAGCCTGATACTGGCGGTGTTGCTATAGTTGAGTATTTTCTAAAGAAGCTTAGACAGAAATCTAATAAAACCGCTTGGGAAAACGACATGAAAGAGATGAAAGAAAATCTTCAAGAAATGTCAACTAGAGTGATTAATACATTCAGAAGTTACGGAGCAAGATTACTTGGAGTTCGTCAAACGCAGTCAGGTAGTTATTGTGAAATTTTAGAATTCCTTTCATCTTTAATCAATTGTGGCGATTCACCGGGTCCTATAGCATTACCGCGTGGTACTATTGACGAATATTTACCGACTCATCGCTTATTTTTTGATTCTCGTACTATTGAAGCAAGAAGTCCGCTTGGCAAGAAATATGCCGGAATGATCAGTATACTTGAATATGGTCCTAATACTTCGGCAGGAATTTTTGACGGATTCCTGCAAATGCCTTTTGAATTTGTTATGACGCAAAGCTTTGTCTTTGTTAATAGAACAGTAGCGATCGGTAAAATGCAATTACAGCAAAATAGAATGATACAATCCGGTGATAAAGCTACTTCACAAATTGTTGAAATTAATACGGCCCTTGATATGGCCACGAGCGGTGATATCGCTTTCGGTGAGCATCATTTATCGCTTTTATGTTCTGCAAATAATATTAAAGCTTTGGAAGATATATTGTCAATGGCAGCAGTTGAGCTTTCTAATTCAGGAATTCAGCCGGTTAGAGAAAAAGTTAACATGGAACCTAGCTATTGGGGACAGTTGCCGGGAAATATGGATTATATAGTGCGTAAATCCACTATAAATACTCTTAATATGGCTAGCTTTGCCTCACAACATAATTATCCGCTCGGTAAAATTAGAGATAACCATTGGGGAGAATATGTCACAGTACTTGATACTACTTCAGGTACACCGTTTTATTTTAATTTTCATGTAAGGGATGTTGGACATACTCTCATTATCGGTCCAACCGGTGCCGGTAAAACAGTTCTTATGAATTTCTTATGTGCTGAAGCACAAAAATTCAAACCTCGTATGTTCTTTTTTGATAAAGATCGAGGAGCAGAAATATTTATACGTGCTTTAAACGGAGTTTATACAGTAATTGATCCGGGTTTAAAATGCAACTTTAACCCTTTACAGCTTGAAGATACTAGTGAGAATAGAACGTTTATTTTAGAGTGGCTTCGCGTGCTTGTAACTTCTAACGGTGAAAGTTTAACTGCACAAGATAATAAAATCTTATCTCAAGCGATAAGCGGTAATTTTAGATTAGCAAAACAAGACAGAAGGCTTAGTAATGTTATAGCATTTCTTGGTATTGATACACCAAATAGTTTGGCAAGTAGGATTGCAATGTGGGTTGGTAAAGGTTCACACGCTAAGATATTTGACAATGAAATAGATGATATTGATTTACAAAAAGCAAGAGTATTCGGTTTTGATATGACTGAATTACTTAAAGATCCTGTAAGCCTTGCACCGGTATTACTATATATTTTCCATCGTATTAATAGCTCTTTAGATGGGCAGAAAACTATGATAGTACTTGATGAAGCATGGGCTTTAATCGATAATCCGGTATTTGCACCTAAGATCAAAGATTGGTTAAAAGTGTTGAGAAAATTAAATACTTTTGTTATATTTGCTACGCAGAGTGTTGAAGATGCCGCAAAAAGTAGAATTAGTGATACGTTGATTCAACAAACAGCTACGCAGATTTTTTTACCTAATTTGAAAGCTACGGATATTTATCGTAGTGCATTTATGTTAAGTCAGCGAGAATATGTTTTAATTAAAACTACCGACCCTACTACACGTTATTTTTTAATAAAACAAGGAATAGATGCCGTAGTTGCAAAAGTTAGCTTAGATGGTATGGATAACATAATCAGTGTTTTATCCGGTAGAGTTGAGACTGTAATATTGCTCGATCAAATTAGAGAGAAACACGGCAATGATCCGGATAAATGGTTACCTATATTTTATGAAGCAGTTAAAACATTATAAATGCCTGTCTGTCATCCCATGGATAAGCCACGGGATGACATTTTTACAATGCGAGGCAAGTAACTAGTTATGAAATTATTTCCTCGTAGTATACTTATAACATTAGTATTAAGCTTTGCCCTAAATTTAGGGCTAGTTACTAAAACTCATGCTAAAGATACTCTTGATAGCATTGTAGATATTTTGAGTGGCTTAACTTGCGAAACCCAAGGCGTAGGCGATTTGCTGCGTGCTGAATTTTCTCATACATGTATTGTTGCTCCGTTCTTTACTTTTGCGGTAATGAATCTTGTCTCTCCCGTTTTATACATGAATACGTTTTTAAAGCTTAAAATAAACGACAGTGATTTATTTAACGATAGTAATTTTGGGAATTTCCCCGGAGGTCAATGTACTCGTGAAAACAGAATTGATCCTAAAAATCCAGAATTACGCTTTGCTTTATGTAATAATGCTAAATTAATTGTATCTCGGGCAAAATCTGTTGCAGAATCGGCACTTGCTATTGCTAAAGCCGTCTTAACAGGGGGCGACCCTTGGGATGATATAAAGAAAGCGTGGGCAAATAAAAAAAAGGAATATCATGTTCCGTATAGTGGTAAGCCCGGTGATGACGGTTTTGCATTTGATGTAGGCTTTCCTGTAATATATTGGAAAATTATTCAAGATAAAGATAGAATATGCGTATCGACAAAAGGATTTACAGGAGACGTTCCCGTCGGTTGTAAATATATGAAAGAGCCGTTTCCAAAATCCATGTATAATAGCTTTATGGATGTAGCAGATAAGGATTTTATTGAGGATCCAAATAAAACTCCTACCGATCCTTTAGCTTTAGTTTCCTGTAGTGCAGCGGGTGATGGATGTTATCAAAAAGCTTATAATGCTTCAAAAACTGCAGTAGTCATGACTTCTCCTCTTATAGAGTGTATGAGGCAAATGATTGCTAGATTACTAATTAGTAAAGATGTTTGTAGTTTTGATAATGTAAGCCAAGTGGTTAATTTGGCTTCAAGGCAAGATAGTGCATTCTTTCAGTTTCAAGTAGGAATGTATAAAATAGTTACGGCTTTTCTAACTTTATATGTTATGTTTTTTGGCTTTAAACTATTACTTGCAGGTGAAGTACCACCAAAAAGTGAGTATATAAATTTTATATTGAAAATGATATTCGTAACTTATTTTTCAATAGGAATTAATATAACCCCTGGTAATGGTTCTCCGTATGACCGGTTAGACGGCATGATTCAGTGGGCGTTTCCTTTCTTACTTGACGGTATAAACGGTTTAGCAAGTTGGGTTATGAATGCTGCTCCGTCCGGTTTATGTAAATTTAACAATCTTTCTTATGACGGTACCGTTTCTTATATTGCATTATGGGATGCATTAGATTGTAGGGTAGCTCATTATTTAGGGCTTGATATATTATCTACGTTACTTGTCGAAAATGCTTATCGCAGTCATGATTTTTTAAATTTTGATTTCTTTAGTTTTAGTGCCCCACCATATATTTATTTGCTAATTCCGGCGATAATCTCCGGTAATATGATGTTGGTGTCACTCGCTCTTTCTTATCCGTTACTTGTGATTTCGGTTGCTGCCTTTATGGTTAATGCAACGATTATGTGTATGATATCTATAGTAATACTCGGTATTTTGGCTCCTCTTTTTGTACCTATGTTTTTATTCACATATACAAGAAATTATTTTGATAGCTGGGTTAAACTAATGATCTCGTTCTTGCTACAACCTATGGTGGTAGTTACTTTTATGATCACGATGTTTTCGGTATATGATTATGGTTTCTACGGTAAATGTCAATATAAGAGCAAGTTAATTCACAATAGTATAGAAGACAAAATTCAAGGTGGCATTACTTCTAAGAGGGATGTTTTAGTATTTTACATTAATAATGATTGGGATGATACGTCACAATATCCTGATAAAGATGCCGTAGAAAGCTGTCAAAATAGTTTAGGTTATATGTTAAATAACCCTATTACCACGGCATTTAACTTTGCAAAAGATAATGTAAGTGAAATTGTCGATAGTAAACCGGGTAATACCCCTACCGATAAATTTCTTGCTAAATTCCAGTTTTTATCGGGAGTAGTTTTGGGTCCCGGAATGTTTTTCAAGTCTCCAAAAGTGCTTTTTGAGAAAATTAAAAATATTTTGCTTGCGTTAGTTACGGCATGTTTTACATTGTATTTGATGTATAATTTTAGTAGTCAACTAGCTGAATTTGCTGCAGATATGACGGAAGGAGTAGCTCTTAATAATGTTGCTATAAAACCGCAAGCAATATTTAAGGCAGCTATGGCAGTACTTGCTACTGCGGGTGCTGCAACTAAGGGGGGCGATCAGATAGCAAGTAGAGGAGGAGTTGGTGATTTAAAAGCTGGTCAAGGTGGAGGAGCAAGTGATTTAGAGGTAGGGAAAGGCGGACTACCAAATGATAATATTGCTGCAAGCGGAGGTACGTCGGCACCTGCGGTAACAACGCCGACAGCTTCGTCTTCTGTAGCAACTTCTAGCCCAAAAACTGTAAGTAGTGAAGCAAGATCAGATGTTGTTGCTCCTCCTGCTCCTACAGAAGCTGTTTCACCACCGCCTGCTAGTATTAGAACTTCTATTTCTACACCTGCACCACAAAGTAATATTGAAGCTGAAAGTGTTGGAAAAATCATAAGAGATAATAATCAAGAAAGTAAAAAAGAGATTGATAATACTCCGCCTTCACAGGAAAAAGTTGATAATGCAGCTCCACAAGAAAAAGTTGACAGCACAAGTAAAGGTACAGGAGTAATTGATTATAGTTTTAACTTACAGAAACATGATAATCCGACAGGAGTAAAGCAAATACGGGAAAATGCAGAGATTCGTGATAAACGTGCAGAAGTAGAGAAAGCGTGGAACGAATTAGTAGCAAGCGGGGGAGGAAGAATAAGAGACCAGCAAGGTGAAGAAACATCGGAGCGACGTGCGAATGCAGAAAAGAAATGGAATGAATTAGTCGATAGCGGTGTAGTAACTGAGATAAGAGAAAGGGATAATAGTGTCACTAATAAATTTGATAAATTAGCTGATGAACTTAATAAGTCAGAAAAAGCAAAGGTAGAAGAAAATAAAAATATAGAAAACGACAGAAAAGAAGATAATACTACTACGTCACCGCAAGAAAAAGTTGACAGTACAAGTAAGGGGTCAGGAATAATTGATTATAGTTTTAACTTAAAGGAACATGATAATCCGACAGGCGTAAAACAGATACGGGAAAATGCAGAGATTCGAGATAAACGTGTAAAAGTAGAAAAAGTATGGAATGAACTAGTAGCAAGCGGAGGAGGAAGAGTAAGAGAACAAGGAAGAGGAGAAATATCAGAACGACGTGCAAATGCTGAAAAGGCATGGGATGAGTTAGTAAAAAGCGGCGTAGTAACAGAAAAAAAAGATAATAGTTCTAATGAAAACTCTTAAAACCTTAAAGATATTTATTATAGTTTGTATAGCGTCTGTAAGCTTAGCTAGCTTTGCCGGCTTTGGAGAATCATGTTCTAGTTTACCGACTACTTCAGATGGGTATTTAGAAAAGGACACGGCATATGGCTATATAATTCGTAATATTGATATGAAAGATCCGAGAGGTAATTGTAACTCAGTTGCGTCTAGTATAACGTTTTGTTTTAAAAATGTAGAAGGTAGTAGTAGCCCTTGCACCATGTATACTTTAAATGAAGGTGACTCTAAAAAGATTAGTGATTTAAGTACCGATAATAATCCTGATCTTGGAGCAAATCCTGTATTAAAGAATATCGTTTTAACGGTTAAAAAATGGGATAATGATCTATGTTTAGTTATGCCTACGTCAAGGGGACCGATGCCGGTAGCATGTAAATCTTTGAGTGCTACACCGACTCCACCTCCTCCTGAGGATGAGAATTGTAATATAGGAAAAAGTTGCTATACGGGAGCAAATTATAGTCAATCGTTAATTAATTTTTCCGGTCTTGCAGTTCAGTGTTTGAGCGAAACGCTTAATAAAATATTTTTTGCTGGAAAGAGTTGTAGTGCTCAAGATCAAAATTCTAGAATAACTAATCTTGCTGCTTTTTCTACGTTTCAAGGTTATTTAAAGAGAATTATAGGTGCGGCATTAATTCTTTATACTATGTTTTTTGCCTTTAATATGGCTCTAAATACAGAATATGCAAGTACTGAAAAAATAGCTCTTTTTGTAATAAAATTCTTATTTGTTGCTTATTTTTCTATCGGTCTTGGACCTTTAGATTTTAGCGGCGGTCAGCCGACAAAAGAAAACGGTATGTTAAAATATGGATTACCTCTTTTGACAGGAGCAGCACCGGACTTTGCACAGATGATCTTTAATGCAGCAGGTTCTAGAGGATTATGTCAATTTGATAATTCAAAGTATAAGGACGGTTATAAATTTTACGGTTTATGGGACGCGATTGATTGCCGTATAGGTTATTATCTTGGCTTGGATTTACTTTATAATATAGATAAGAATGGAGTGTTAGGGAATGTGGTCGGCAATGGTCCCCGTGGTAATAATACACCTATACCTAATTTTGATCCTGATGGCAAAAATTACAGACCGAAGGATTTAAGTAAAGCAGGAGCACTTAGATTTTTTACCGTTATGTTTGGATTCTTTATGGCCGGAAACGTTATTATACTTGCAGCAGGTTTAGTATTTTCTGTAATATTTTTATCTATACTTTTATATTTTATTACGCATTATTTAGTTTGCATGATTACTATTTACGTTATGACATATATTTCTCCTATATTCATTCCTATGGCTCTATTTACCCGTACAAAAGCTTATTTTGACGGGTGGCTAAAAGTATGTATTTCATGTGCATTGCAGCCGGCAGTAGTAGCAGGTTTTATAGCTTTATTAATAACTATGTATGATTCCGCAATATTTAAAAATTGTGAATTTCTTAGATATGATTATGAAAAAGGGGATATTAGATTTAGTACTTTTGAGTTAAGGCTTCCTGTTGGTGGGGCAGATAAATGTCAGGAAAGTTTTGGATATAAAATGTTAGAATATTATGCAGGTGAAGGTTGGGAAGAGCATTTATTGATACTTTTTCCAATAAAATCAATTGTTAGAGATGTTGTATCTATTTTAGCGGAACTTTTATGCGTATTAGTATTGTCGGTTATTTTTTATTACTTCTCTAAATCTATAGGGCGATTTGCTTCTGATTTAACTAATGGTCCTAATATGGATGCAGTAACGGCAAGTCCAACTAAAATCGTTGATTTAGTAAAGAAAGGAGCAGCTTTCCTTAAGGATGCTGCTATGGTTTCGCAAGGTAAGCCGCCGGTAGGAGATAAGCCGGATGTTGGAGGTAAGCGTAAAGAGGGAGAGCAGCAAGGCGGGGATTCAGAAAGCAGCACAGGCGAAGGATTAGCTGATTTAGCAAGCGGTTCGGGTGGAGGTAAATGATAGAATATGCAGGGTAACTTATTAAAAGTTTTAGGAGTACTTGCTATAGTAGCAACGTTAGTTTGCTTTATTTTTGCAGCACTTGGTATGATAGGAGCAGTAAAAGTTGGTGACGGCTGCTACATGAGATATGCGTCGGACGGTAAAGGAGGGGTGGATTCAGTAACCAGTACTATAACCCTTAATGCTAATGCTAATTATGTAAACACTTCTAAGGTGTTGCCTGACAACACGACTCTGCTTATTCCTGATCCTACTCGTTACGGTGAATGGCTAAATACTCAGGTGCTAGTAGAAAACAGCCAACCGGTGAATTTACAAGTGGTCGGTCAGGTTAGTTTGTGTTTAGCTTATATACCGAAAGATAATTTACAACGTATAGGGGCTGGATCTAATTTAGACGATAACGGTCAAATGATCCCGATTCCTCGTATTAACGATACAAATAATCCACCTGTTTCTCTAATAATGGATGCAAAAAATAATGAATGGCGTAATATTGCCGAATTATACGTCAATGATAGAGTTTTAGTTTCTGTATCTCCTAATTTTGCCAATACGGATGCGACAGTTAAGGATGCTTTTAAAGGTGCTGAAGTTACGAAAGATTGTTCAGAGAATAAAACTACTTATAATCCAATTTGTGGAAAATATTCTGTTTATTCAGGTGAGTATGTCAATGCTTGCGAGTTAAAAGAGAAGTATTGGAATTGTAAAGTCACATTGAGGTGCCTTAACTGGGGTGAGCAAATAGGTTGCGACTGGGGAGCACTAGGCTGTAATCCTAGGTGTGTTAAGAAATCAGAATGTAAAGAGAAATGTATGGCTTGGGTTAATATAACTAGACCAGCACCAGAAAACTACCTAGATGATGAGAGTTTTACATTTTCGTGGTCTGACGACACAGGTAAATTATTTACCGACTATTCAGCCCTTCAATGTTCTAATAATGCTAATATTCCTCCAAATGGTCAATGTCCTGATAGTGTTAGCGATCGTAATCCAAAAGATAAAGATTATATTGGAGGTGTAAATTGTACTTCGGGCATATGTAGCGATGGAGATTTTCAAAAGAATCGGAGATTTTGGTATACGGCGGACGGTAAAGGAGGCAAAGGACCAACTGGATTAATATATCAAATAAATGATGCGGGTTCTGTAAGTCAAGCTCTGCCTTCTAAGCTAGAATTTGCTAAATTTGTTGCAGATACAGATCAACCATCTGACTATAAAGATAAAGACGGTAAATATTTATATAAAGTTATATATAATATACCTTTTAACAGTAATATTGCAAAAAGTTATTTACAATATAGGCTGTGGTCTCCTACTTCACAAGATAGCAGTAAGAATACGGGAGGATACGTTTTAAATATTAAACAGACTAAATGCTATAGAGAAAACGGTAATAGTTTTAACGATACTTTTGATGATCGAGGACGAGTGCAATACATAATAGTAAAGCCTTCGGAAAACCCGAATACTAGCGGTAAAACCTATTTACCTCAAGGAATTAGCGTTGATAGTGAAGGTAAATATAGCTTTAACGCAAATGAGGCGGGTTATATATGGATGAAAATTCTAAATGATCCTGGTAATAATTTAAGGGACTATAAAGATAGTGAAGGTAGCTATAAAGTACATTTCTCAACATCCTTAAAAGTAGGAAGTTTTACTATTAAAGTAATGAATCCGTTACTTCAGTTATTTAAAACTAAAGTACAAGGGGCTGCTACTTCTATTTTTAAAAGTATGGTATGTTATAAAGCTAATGATAGCTCGTCCTGTACTAACTTTTTTACCTATATTAAAGCAATTTTAATTCTGTATGTGATGACTTACGGAGCAATGTTTTTGCTTGGTTTTGCTAAGATAAACCAAAAAGAGCTAGTAATTAGAATAGCAAAAATCGGGGTAGTTAGCGGACTTATGAACGGTAATACCTTTGAATTTTTCAATAACTATCTTTTTGATGCAATTACCAATTTTTCAGACTCAATTATTGCTAATATGAGTGGATATAGTTTGTTTACTTCTACTAATACTATTTCTAATCCTTTCATGTTTTTAGATGCAGTAATGAGTAAAATATTTTTTAGTCAAACCTTTATCGCTCAATTACTTGCACTTCTTTCTCTTGGGCTTAGCGGTATTATATATTTTATAATTACTTTTATTGCGGTTGGTATAGTAATTATTACGGCGCTTAGAGCTGTTGCCGTTTATATTATGGCATTTATGGCAACTTGTATATTAATCGGTATAGCCCCTTTATTTATTAGTTTCTTATTATTTGATTTTACTAGGTATTTATTTGATAATTGGGTGAGGTTTACGATCCGCTATATGATAGAACCGGTAGTTATGATGGCAGGTATTATATTGCTAACACAGCTATTTACCATTTATCTAGATTTTGTTTTAGGTTATAGCGTGTGTTGGAAATGTGCTTTACCAATAAAAATTCCGTTTATCGGTACTATTTTACCTATTGCATTGCTGAATGTACCCATCTTCTGTATTAATTGGTTTGCCCCTTGGGGAATGGATTATATGTCGGGTATGATGGGAGTAAATATGCAAAATATCGTAGCTCTAGTTATTATTGCTTACGGTATGTACGGTTATGTCGAATTTTCGGGACGTATGGTAGTAAAATTAACTAGTGCTGTTGGGCCTTCGGCTACTGAAATTGGTGGTAAAATGTCTCATGATGCAGGGCAAAAAGCATTAAGTCCAATAGGAATGGATGATAAAACAAGACAAGGTATTACCGGCAGAGCGGAAGCACGATTAAAACAACGCAATAAGACATTAGATCAGGCTGAGAAAAATAGGAAAAATACGCCAAAAGAAGGGGGCGAGAAGACAAATGAAGAACCACCTAAACCTGAAACACCGAAATAGAGGGTGAATCGAAAATCGTCATTACGAGGAAATTATGAAATAATTGATGAAGCAATCTCAGGAGTTATTTCATGAGATTGCCGCGCAGCCATACAGCTGCTCGCAATAATGGGTTTACTATTTAATATTATGGACAAGCCACGGTATGATGTGTTGGATAACAATTTAAAGTTATGAAAATTCTTAAGAGTTTAGTTTTATTAGTTTTGTTTATGGCGATGCCAGCTAAAGCCGATGATGCTTTTTCATGGATGTCAACCAGTTTTGGCGGGTTAAAAAGCTTATTCGGTTGTTTAGAAGTGCCTGAATTTACAAGTTTTCAAGAGGGTAATATAGGAATTAGTTTATCTACAGCCGGAATTTGGCAATCAACAGGTAATACTGTTAAGAAAGGTAAATTGTTAAAAATAAATTGGTCTACTTCAGGTATTACTCCTGAACCTAGAAAATATCTAGTATTATATAGAATTGATCCAAGGTTTAGTACGCCGCAAGTTTTCATTAAAACTTATAATTATTCTAAATTTCAATTTGAAGCTTTAGGATTTCCTCGTTTTGTTACGGACAATAACAGTGAAACACCGGGGGCTATACCGCCTGATAAAGACCTTGATGCACTTTCATTTACTAAAATGTCTGATTCTGTTAAATATTTTAACTATTCTAACGGTAATTCGAGAATTGAAGTTAAGGCCGGCGATGTAGTAAATATTAGTTTAGTTGGTAAAGATAATTTTTTTAGCCCTAATACTCCAAAACTTCCTAATACCGTAGATAATATTTTAACACAGGAACTTGATAGCTCGATATTCGCTGCTTCTGCACTTTATACTCAAAGTAACCTTGGAAATTTTGATAATAGAATAATTTACTCTTCTGCAGAGCAGGTGTGTAATATGATAGATGAGGAAAGAAAAAGTGTATGTAGCGGCACAGGTACTGCTACAAAGTATAAAAATACCGATAATGGAATAATAGTCGGTAAGCCTATGATAACGGGAGCGGTACAGTATTTCATGGACTTAATTAATGCTTGTCCTGCTAATGCCGGTATAAATACTAGCCCTGCTTGCTATTACGATCAAGGTAGAGGGATGATAATTAAAGTAGGCGGGCAGGTTATTAAGGGACGAGATCAGAGTTTTATAAATTCAGGCAGTACTCAAAGTAGCTTTATATATTATCAAGCCACTAGCGGCGGTACTATGGATTTTACTAGCGATTGGCAAGTTAGTAATATGTTTAGTAATTCAGTTTTAATGAGTGATTGGAGCCGAAATTTTTCAAATTATGCTAGTTTTGTAGATTATATAAATAAGAATGATTGGTCAGCTAATTTTTTATATTTTGGTCGTTATTCGATGATTGTTGAAATAGGTAATGGGGCAAATTCAATTAATCTTGGTGATCAACAAAATATAAAGTTAGAATATTTAATAACATCTGATGGTACGTTACCTGATCCATCTGTTCGTGGTACGCCGGTAGATTATAACTTTGCGGCTGATGCACCGCAAGATGGATATTTATGGTTAAGGGTGGTAAATCCTAATAGTAATATACAAGGGGTAGTTAGTGTAAATTATGCTAATTATACCGGTACAACTTGGTTTTCTGATATAATATATAACGGTGCTATTAAACCTATTACCGGTCAGTTTAGAACTTTTAGTCAAAACTTTTATATTAAGTTAGTTAAAAATTCTGCAGTGCAGAATTTAGCTAAATCTGCATTAACCCTTTATGTTACTATATTTGGGCTAATGTTCGTTGCAGGAGCATTAAAATTGACTGCCGTAGAAGTAATAACACGTATATGCAAAATAGCTATAGTAGCTTTTTTAATTAGAGAAGAAAGTTGGAGCTTCTTTAATACATACTTCTTTAGTGCATTTACCGACGGTATTGATTTCTTTGTAACTAACGTAGTAGGTGCTACAAGCTCTAGATCTAATATTTTTGGTTTTATTGATCCTATATTTGATAAATATACTAACGGTAGGATTTGGGGATTACTATTTATTGAATTATTACAAATACATAATGGTTTAGCATTTATCGCTATTATAACCATTTATTCACTTATTACTTATTTTAGAGCTATTTTAGAAGTTATAATAGGTTATGTTATTGCATTCATAGGGGTAACTGTTATGATTTCATTGGCACCGTTTTTTATAATATTAATGTTATTTGAAAAAACTAAAAGTTTATTTGATAATTGGATATCGATATTGCTTAGCTATGTAGTGCAGCCGACAATATTATTGATTTTCTTTTTATTGATAGATCAGGTTTTATCTGAGCAGCTTTTAAAAGTGGTAGTTAGAGCCTGTTGGGATACTCTTATACCAATAAAAATAGGGCTTGATTTAACAAATCTTGGTATTCCGATTCATTTCTCTTTTACATTACCGTTTTTACCCGGAATACCTTTCTATGTACCGGATGTTCCGGAAATTAGTAGCTCGAATATTCTAACGAACAATGCTAATACTTTCTTAGTATTATTTACTACGGCTTTATTATTTTATTCATATTGCTTAATGTCATATGGTTTAGTAACTTTTGTAAATATAGTAGTTGGAATGCTTACAAATGTTACACCGGCACGAATATCAGGAAATTATCAAGAACGTTCTGATCCTGTGGGAGCCGTTATGCAGGATATAGATTCGGTAACAAAACCGGTTAAAAAGGCTGCAATGGCTCCGGCTAGAGTTTTCAAAGACAAGATAATTGATCAAAATTATAAAGCTAGAAAACCGGAAGGAGGTGGTGAATTTACAAATAAATTTCTTGCTGAGCGTAATGATGTGAAGAAAGAGGAAGGAGAGAAGAAAGAATAATTGTAAATATTTTCACCGTCATTGCGAGGAAATTGCATAGCAATTGACGAAGCAATCTCAGGAATTTAGTACTGCTTCATGAGATTGCCACGCCCCCTGTGGTCGCTCGCAATGACGTTGAAATTGAGACATATGGAAATAACACATAATAAATGAACAAAAATATTTTTATTACATTATTAATATCGCTATTGCTGCTTTCCGGTTGTACCGGCGATACTTGTATTGACCCTGATGATTTCGGTTTTATCAAATTCAATGTTTCTTCTAGATATGATCCGGAAGAAATTACTTCAAGACAGGAAGGTGATCAGGTAGCACCATGGCGTGATAGTGCTTATAAAGTAAACGGCTATCCTTTAACCGTTATGGTAAGACCGTGGAGTTATATACTTGGCGATAAAAATGCTTCAGGTCAGTTATCTGCATGGTGTCCATGGTATGGTCAAAAAAATAACACAACTACTTTGGCTGCTTTTTGCGTTAAGCTACAACCGTGTACTTTTTGGGATAATGCTAGACTTGATATGTGTACTCCTAATCCCGCAAATCAAAATGATGCAATGATTAGTAATGCTCCATGTATAATGACAGACGGTGTCGGGCTTTATTTTCTTATTGCCGCTAAAAATACCGATCCCAATATTTCACCGGACTCACAGCGTAAACCGCAAGGTATAACTCAGCATTTAGGAGAGCTTACTTCGAGTGTAGGCTATGAATTTTATAGTATTAGTAGTACAGGACAATTCTTGAAAGCCGGCGGTATAAATTATCAATATAAAGGTGAAGATAAGTCAAAATATGCTCAATCTCCTCTTTATTTTAAGATTATAGATAAATTTTATGATGATAATAGCGGGCAATATAGATTAGTAATAAAGTCCGGAGTTACTGATACTAGATCCGATCCGCTACAATTTTTAACGGATTTAATAAAAGGAGTATTATTTGGTAAGGATGGGATTATAAAGAAAACTTATCAACAAATAATTGATACGTCGGGTTATAGGATGAGTGTCTCGGCTATTTTAACTCTATATATAATGTTTACAGGCGTTTCCTTTTTAATAGGTAATATAAACCTTACTCATGTCGAACTTATAGTTAGAATATTAAAAGTTAGTATAGTCTCAATATTATTAAGTACGGATAAAGCTTGGACATTTTTTCATGATTATTTATTCGTATTTTTTATTGATGGGGTTCAGCAAATACTGCAAATAATTAATGAAGCTTCGGCTACCGGTCCCGGTTCTCAAAGCTTGCTTGGGTTACTTATTTCTCCTCAAACTTTATCTAAATTGTTTTCTTTACTATTTGTTGATTGGCTTGGTTTTATATATATCATTCTATATTTAATAGCCTTATATTTTATTTTCTTTCTTATATTTAAAGCCACTATTATCTATCTAACCGCTCTTATAACTATCGGTATGATTATAATTATGGGACCGATATTTATTTGTTTCATGTTGTTTAATATAACTCGTTCGTTATTTGAGAATTGGTTAAGACAATTAATATCATATGCATTACAACCTATAATTTTATTTGCCGGTATCGCTTTTATTTCAATGATCATCAGAACCGAAATATATTCAACGCTTGGTTTTGCGGTATGTAAACATGATTTTCCTAATTTAGGTCCGATAAATGAAATATTCGGTAGTTTCCTTGAGGATATAGATCCAAGCCTGGGTCATTCAATATTTTATTGGTGGTTCCCAGTACCGATGAAAGGCGGTATAAATAATTTCCACAAAGCAAATATATTAGTTCCTGAAGATCATATAATAGTAGATGATTCTTGTAAGAATGACCCTGATAAATGTAAGCATTGTGCTGCGTATGAGTGTATAGATGAACGCTATATTGAATTACCGTTTTTAGATTTAGTTAAAGATGCAAAAAGAATTAGTAATTTTATAAATGGGAAATTTGTCCAACTTGATGGGATATTACTAATTTTTGTGTCTATTTATTTGCTAAGTAAATTTAACGATACTGCTATATCGACGGCACAATTTATTGCCGGTACTTCAGGTAATTTAACAGACATACAAAAAGTTAATCAGCAATCTTATGAATCTGCAGCGAAACAAATGAATAGACCGCTAAATTATGTGGCTAAGACGGTAAGTGCACCTGTAACTAGCCGTGTAAGTGCAGGGAAAGAGCAAGCTCGTATGTTCTTTGCCGAGAAATTTGAAAATATGATGATGGGAAGGCTTGAAAAGCAAGCTCTCGGTTCTTCAGCAAATAAAACCGTACAAAATGAGGTTAAGAGAAAATACGGTATAGATTCTAAAGATGTAAAAATGAATGCTATTACGGATTATGAAAACGGTATTGCAGGATTATTAAAGAATTTACCTAAGGGGAATGAATTAAAAGCAAAAGAACTATCGCAAATGAAGTTTACTCAGCTTCGAGATAAAATTGCTGCAAATAAATATGAAGTGAAAGATTACGCCGCTTTAAGTAAAGAACAAAAAGCTGAGCTTGATAAGTCATTAAAAGATGCTAACTTACGTGAACTCGCTAGCGATGCAAACTTTACTAGAGATTATCAAGATGCTTATAAAAATGCTCACCAAGAAATGTCAGGGCGAGGTGTTGGTCTGTTCGGTAAGAATATAGGAGTGCTTAGAAGCTGGCAAGAGATAGAGCATCGTGTTGATACAAAACGTAAATTAAAAGAAGAAAAGCGTGTAGGTATAGGCGAAAAAATATATGCAGGTTATACAGGAATAAAAAGAGGAGCTTTAACTGCAATAGTCGGTAAAGATTTACGTGATGCTTATGAGGGTAATCTAACCAGTGCCGAATGGCATGATTTTGAATATAACGATCCAAGGCTTAGAACTTATAGCGAAAAATTAAAAGATGATGAAAAAGCACGAGCACATGAAGAGCTCCAAATGCATATTAATAAGGAGGCGCTAGCTGCTCAAGCAGATATATTATCACCGGAATATCTAACAAGACTAGAAAAAGCAGGTAGACATAGTGATGTGGAATATTATCAAGAATTAGCTCAAAGAAAGCTTATTCATGAGGTGCATGGTAGGTTATTTGAGGAAGGTGAACCGGTAATGATGGGCGACAGATTTATGCGTGAGAAAGCTACTGATTCTCAGATGCGAGATATGATAGATAACGCTCATAGAAAACATGCAGAATTTATAGATGGAGATCGATATACTCGTCGCCAAGAGCATTATGATATTATGCACGAGAAAGCCCAGGAAAATTTAGAGCAAACTTATAAAGAGCTTAAAGATCATTTCAAAAGAGATGATATCAAGATCGAAGAAATGCCGGCATTAATAGCACAAAAAGTTAAAGATACCGCCGAGGGAGCTGAAATAGACCAAAAGATTACGGAAGAGCTTAATAACTTTAATGCTGATGTTAAAAATTATGAATATAGTACTGAAGTATTAAATAAAATAGAGGATAGAAAGCAAGCCATTACCGATGAAGTCAATGCTCAGATCGATCAGATTAATAAATATAGAGAAAATGCCAAAATGCCAACCTATGCAAAGCCTATAGTAAACGAGGGTAGAAAGCTAAGAAAATTAGAAGATCATTTAAGAAATATGAAGTAGAATAACAACTATAGTATATAGAATATGTAAAAACAAAAATATTGATGAACGATCAAACTAAAAATGGTTCTGAAGAACTCAAGTATTTATCATCAGATAAAAGCTTAAAACCGCAAAAAAGTTGGGAAGAAATATTTACAGAACTAAGCTCAAATCCTACTAATGATTTTTTTTCTGAAGGAAGAGAAGATTCTCCACCGCAAGAACGAAATTGGAAATTATTTAAATGATTGATATATAGCTCTTATGTCATTCCTGCGAAAGCAGGAATCCAGAAAAATAACTTCAATATTGATACAGAAGTTACATATTTGATAAAATAAGCATATAAAAAACAAATTTTTTTATGCTTTACTAGATTCTCGTTTCTGCAGGAATGACATTAAGGGTATTTTCCGAACTACGCAACAATGCCTACACGGAATTCGAATATACACTGTTGCGTTAATAGCACTTAAGAAATGTCCGCTAAAAACAATAATTAGTTTTCCCTTTATTAATTAACTTATATACTATCTAATTAAGTTAGTGATTAATTTATTAAGGGGTTTATGAAGAAGCAACATATAATAAACGAGACTTTTTTAGATGCCATTCTAGCTAAGAAATTAGGTACTACTTATACTCCTCCAAAAGAAATCAACGATCCTGACTTTGATGAAGCAGCAAAGCATTTCATCGATCTATTACTTAGAGCCGACGGCTTTAAGCCTGTTAAAACTGCAGTAGTTCATCCGATTGATAAAGAATCATTACTCGGTGCAGTTAGAGCGGCACAATTTATATGTAATAAAACCGGTCTTGATTGGTCTGCAACATAAAATTGAATCAGTAGCAAAAGTTAATAATGTCGATCTTGAGGATTATCAAGTAATTAATGTTGAGCATAGCCACGAAGCAGCAAAAAAAGCCGTAGAGCTTGCGAAGAAAAGAGAAGTTGCGGCTATTATGAAAGGGTCGCTTCATACTGATGAGCTTATGTCTGCGTTAGTTCATAAGGAGAATGGACTACGTACCGAACGTCGTATAAGCCATGCTTTCTTAATGGCAGTTGCTACCTTTCCAAAACCGTTCATTATTACCGATGCTGCTATTAATATTCGTCCTACTCTAGAAGATAAGCGTGATATAGTGCAGAATGCTATTGATTTAATGCATATGATCAAAGAAGACAAGCAGGTTTAGAGTTGCGGTATTATCGGCAGTTGAGACGATAATTTCTGCAATCCCTACAACCCTTGATGCTGCTGCTTTATCGAAAATGGCAGATAGAGGGCAAATTACGAATGCTATAGTTGATGGACCGCTTGCGTTTGATAATGCTATCTCTTTATTTGCTGCAGAAGCAAAAGGCATTAGCTCTTCAGTTTCTATATTAGTAGTACCTGATCTTGAATCAGGCAATATGCTTGCAAAGCAGCTAAAATATTTGGGTCAAGCGGTTATGGTGGGTATCATTCTTGGAGCCCGTGTGCCTATTATTTTAACAAGTAGAGCCGATCCTATGGATATGTGTGTTATTTTCTGTGTACTTGCTTCATTTATTTATAATCAAACTAAGGCGAAGCTACATATCCAAGTAGGTAAATAATGAAAAATGTTATTTTAATAGCTAATGCCGGCTCATCTAGTTTAAAAATTTTTATTTTTGAAATTCAGAATAAAAAAGTTAAGGATAAAATTTATAATATTTTTTTAGAAAAAATGATAATAAAATATTATTTCATATAAATAAAAAACAGGCATCTGCTACCGACATTAAAGATGATGCTATTAAAATGATGATTGATCTTTTTGAAGATTGGTGGAAAAAACAAGAAAATCTCAAGTTAATTGCAACCGGTCACCGTATTGTCCATGGCGGGAAAAATTTTAATAAACCGGTTATTGTTAATGAAAAAGTTAGTGAAGATTTAAGAGCATTAATACCTCTAAGCCCCTTGCATCAACCTTATAATTTGCAGGTACTGGATTTATTTCTTCAAAAATATAAAGAAATCTCATATATAGCTTGTTTTGATACGTCGTTTCATTTTACCAATCCTCCTATACAAAAGCTTTCGGTTTACCGAAAAAATATTATGATAAAGGGATAATTCGTTACGGTTTTTATGGGTTATCATATAAATATGTTAGCAGCCATTTTAAAGAAATGACAAAGGAAGATTTACCTACAAAGACTATTATAGCTCATTTAGGACACGGTAGTAGTCTATGTGCTATTAAAAACGGTCTTAGTCTAACAAGTTCCATGGGCTTTAGCGTACTTGACGGTGTTATGATAGGTACAAGGACAGGTAACCTTGATCCTGGAGTAGTGTTATATCTTATCGATCATGAGCAAATGAATACGAAAAAAGTAACCGAGTTACTATATAAGAAATCAGGATTACTCGGTATGTCCGGTGAAAGCTCCGATATGCGTACTTTGCTTGCCAGTAACTCACCTGATGCTAAATTTGCTATAGATTTATTTGTGTATCGCATTGTACTTGAAATAGGTAAGCTAACTGCTGTACTTGAGGGAGTTGATTGTCTAATTTTTACTGCCGGTGTTGGATAGAATTCCGCTGTAATACGAGAAATGATTACTGAAAAACTTTTATGGCTGGGCATTAAAATAGATGATGCAAAAAACCAAAAAAATGAGCATCTAATAAGCGCTGAAAGCAGTAAGGTTAAAGTTTTCGCTGTGCCGACAAACGAAGAGCTAATCATCGCTGAAGAAGTGATGAAGTTTTTATAACACAAATTGGTTAATTTTTAATTACTTATACCTCTATTTTTCTTTATTAACTTTTTTTGAAATAAAATATATGCAACTATAGATATATTTTTAACTTAAATTTGGGGGGAAGTTATGCTAGAAGATTTTGATAAAAAGAAAGCAGAAAAACAAATAAAGGATATTAAAAATAATAAGATAAATCCATATAATGATGCAATGAAGAAAGATTCTAGAGTGGGTTTATGCAGAGGCAAGTTATAGCTAAAAACGCAGCAGCAGGTTATAAGACAGCATTAAAAATAGAGCAGCAAGCAAAAGAAGCAGGTATTAGTTTAGATAAAGATGCTATGAGATGCTTAGAGAAAATAACAAGTCGTTATATAGAAGCTGCTAAGAAAGCAGAGTTTCAAAAATTTCGAAGTGATCAAGCTCATAAAACGCATCAACAAAAAGCTGAAGCATTTAGAAGTGGTACAACAGCTACTGCTAAAAAACAAAGAAAAGAAGATTATAGGACAGGTGGGTGGGGTAAATAATTAAATTATAATTTTATTGCGTTAATTGGTACTGTCTACTATTTTAAACGTATGTCTATACTTCATACCACAATCTTAACCGTTTTTCCTGAAATGTTTCCTGGGACTCTAGGACATTCTTTAGCAGGACAAGCACTAAATAAAAATATTTGGTCATATGACGTTATTAATATTCGAGATTTCGGTTTAACTAAGCATAAAAATATTGATGATGAGGCTTATGGCGGTGGTAACGGGCTTATAATGCGTCCTGATGTTCTAGGCAGTAGCATAGATCATGCTCTTGCTTTAAATCCTAATGCTGAAATGTACTATCCTTCACCGCGCGGTAGAGTCTTTACCCAAAGCTTTGCTAAAGAGATGTTGAAAAATAAAAACCTCATATTCTTATGTGGACGTTACGAAGGGATTGACGAACGTGTAATTGAAGAGTATAATGTTAAAGAAATTAGTGTAGGCGACTACATTTTATCCGGCGGAGAAATACCTACCCTCACCATTCTCGATTGCTTAATTAGACTACTGCCAGGTGTTTTAATGAACCAAAATACCTTATCTTCCGAGTCTTTTGAAGAAGACGGGGAATTTAAGGGCGGACTTGAATGCGGCCTATATACAAGACCTGAAATTTGGCGTGATCGAGCTGTACCGAGTGTTTTGTTATCCGGTAACCACAGGCTAATTAATGAATGGAAAAAAGAGCAATCACATATGATTACTAAATTACGCCGTCCGGAGTTACTTAAAGATTTATAGAGTTAAGGAGTTAAAAAAATGAATATTATTGACCGCTTTGAACAGGAAAATATTTCAAAGCGTACTGCAAATAAAAAAATTCCTGATTTTGAAGCCGGCGATACAGTTAAGGTAACTGTTAAAATTATTGATAGATCGATTGAGAAAGACGGTAAGGAAAAATTAACGGAAAGATTTCAAGCTTATGAAGGTGTAGTTATCGCAAAAAGAAATCGTGGTATTACTTCATCTTTCTTAGTACGTAAAATTAGCCACGGTGAAGGAGTCGAAAGACGCTTTATGACTTACTCGCCGATAGTACACTCTATTGATGTAGTAAAATACGGAGTAGTTCGTCGTGCTAAACTTTATTATTTAAGAAATAGAAGCGGTAAGTCGGCTAGAATTAAAGAGAGACATATCCCTATTGCTAAAACTAAGGCAGCAAAAGCTTAAATATATTTGTAACTCTTATGTCATTACTGCGAAAGAGTGCGTTGCTACGTGAATACTAAATACGTCATTGCGAGCAGCCGTAGGCTGCATGGCAATCTCATGAAATAATAACAAACTCCTGAGATTGCTTCGTCAATTACTTCATAATTTCCTCGCAATGACGTATGCCTCAAATCCCTAAAGTATCTCTATAAAGCTCAAGCATAGCGTCCTGCTCGGCCAGTTTATCTTTATCCAATTTCTTTAGTTTCAATATAGATTTCATAGCTTTAACATCAAATCCATGTGAAGAAGCATCTTGGAAGATATCTTTTACTTCTTGAGATAAATCAGCTTTTTCTTGTTCTAATCTTTCTATTTTGTTTATATATTGCTCTAATTGTTCTTTTACTACTACTTCTGACATAAAAAATCATTTAACCTTTTTGAATTTACTATATAATACAAATATAATCCTTATTCAACAAAATATATAATAATGCAAATTTATCCTTTAAGACTTTTACCTAATAAAATCGATTTTGATTTTATGAATTTTAAAAAAGTTAGCTACACTTTCTCAATTATTTTATCACTCATTAGCTTTATTTGGATCGGTATATATAAATTTAATTTCGGTATTGATTTTGCCGGTGGTATAGTTATTGAAGTAAGGCTTGATCAAGCTCCTGATTTGCCAAAAATGCGTGGGGTTCTAGGAAAGCTTGGAATAGGTGAGGTGGTCTTACAGAATTTTGGTAGTGAGCGTGATTTATCGCTTAGATTTGGTAGTAGTAGTGAAGAAAATCTCATGAAAAATATTGAGTTAATTAAAGCATCTTTGCAAAGTAATTTTCCGTATAAGTTTGAATATCGTAAGGTAGATTTTGTCGGTCCGCAAGTCGGTAGGCAGCTAATAGAAGCGGGGGCTATGGCGATGCTATTCTCTTTCTTAGCGATTATGGTTTATATTTGGGTGCGTTTTGAGTGGTATTTCGGTTTTGGTATACTTATCGCCTTAGTGCATGACGTAATACTCGCTCTTGGGTTTATGAGTATGACAAAGCTTGATTTTAACTTAAGTACTATTGCTGCAGTGTTAACTATTATAGGTTATTCCGTTAATGATTCGGTAGTAATATATGATAGGATTAGAGAAAATTTACGTAAATATCATAAAAAAAATATCACGGAAATTATAAATTTAAGTATTAATGAGACTTTATCAAGAACTATTTTAACTGTCATTACCACGCTACTTGCCAATTTAGCCCTTATTCTTTTTGGTGGTGAGGCAATCCGTAGTTTTAGCGTACTTGTATTTTTTGGGATAATAGCCGGTACTTATTCCTCAATTTTTATCTCTGCTCCGATACTTACAATGTTTGTTAATAGGAAGTTTAATAAAAAAGTAATAGAAAGGTAAAGAATCGTCATTGCGAGCAGGCATTGTTGCGTGGACCGGCTTCATCGTCATTGCGAGTGGCCCTAGGCTGCGTGACAATCTTAGGATTTTGGCACGAGATTGCTTCGTCAAAATTTTCAATTTTTCCTCGCAATGATGTTTTTGAGCCATAACGAGAATAGTTTATGCTAAAAGAAGAAGACAAAATTTTTACTAACCTGCATGGGCAGCAAAGCCATGATTTGAAATCTAGCAAGAAGCGAGGCGATTGGGAGAATACTAAAGCTTTGCTTGATAAAGGTAGAGATTTCATCGTTGAAGAGGTTAAGAAGTCAGGGCTTAGAGGGCGAGGAGGTGCCGGATTTTCTACCAGTATGAAATGGTCATTTATGCCTAAAAATTCAGAGAAGCCTTGCTATTTAGTAGTAAATGCCGACGAGTCTGAGCCTGGCACTTGTAAGGATCGTGATATATTAAGGTTTGAGCCGCACAAATTAATAGAAGGTTGCTTGCTTGCAAGCTTTGCTATAGGAGCGAATAATTGTTATATCTATATTAGAGGTGAGTTTTATAATGAAGCCTCTAATATTCAGCGTGCCTTAGATGAAGCCTACAAAGAAGGGTTAATAGGAAAGAATGCTTGCGGTTCGGGCTTTGATTGTAATATTTATTTACATCGTGGGGCGGGTGCTTATATTTGTGGCGAAGAAACAGCATTGCTTGAAAGCTTAGAGGGCAAAAAAGGTATGCCTCGTTTAAAGCCGCCTTTTCCTGCTGGCTTTGGGTTATATGGCTGCCCGACTACTATAAATAATGTTGAGTCTATCGCAGTAGTGCCAACCATTTTAAGACGAGGAGCTAGCTGGTTTGCCGGTATAGGTAAACCTAACAATACGGGAACTAAGATTTTCTGCATATCAGGGCATGTTAACAAGCCTTGTAATGTTGAAGAAGCAATGGGCATTTCGTTAAAAGAATTAATTGAGAAATATGCGGGTGGTGTTCGTGGTGGATGGGATAATCTTAAAGCCATAATCCCGGGCGGTTCTTCTGTGCCTTTACTTCCTAAGTCATTATGTGAAGTGGATATGGATTTTGATAGTTTAAGAACCGTAGGTTCCGGACTTGGTACAGGCGGTATTATAGTTATGGATCAATCTACCGATATTATTTATGCAATAGCAAGGCTTAGTAAATTTTATATGCATGAATCTTGCGGGCAATGTACTCCTTGCCGTGAGGGTACGGGCTGGATGTGGCGAGTTATGATGCGGCTAGTTAAAGGTAATGCCAAAAAATCTGAGATAGACGAACTCCTTAACGTTACGAAAGAAATAGAGGGGCATACTATCTGTGCTTTAGGTGATGCGGCAGCTTGGCCGATTCAAGGGCTGATACGCCATTTTAGAAGCGAGATTGAGGCGAGGATAAAGAGTTATAGCGTGGTTTGACTTTATCATCATTGCGAGGAGATATTGCCCGCGTGGATACTAAGCCGTCATTGCGAGCGACTGAAAGGAGAAAGGAGCGTGGCAATCTCATGAAATAATAACAAACTCCTGAGATTGCTTCGTCAATTACTTTGTAATTTCCTCGCAATGACGATTCCAATTTATAAATAATTAAGAGATTATGCAAACAGATAATACAAAATCAAACACTAATAAAACAGCTAAGCAAGAGTGGGAGTCTTTTGCTTTTGTAATATGTATCGCTTTACTTATTAGAATACTTATTATGGAGCCGTTTACCGTTCCGACCGGGTCTATGAAAGCAACCATACTTGAGAATGACTATATATTTTCTACGAAATATAGTTATGGTTATAGTAATTATTCTTTATCTTTTTTTGATTTTATTCCTCTTTTTAAAGGGCGAATATTTGCTCGTGAACCGGAGCGTGGCGATATTGTAGTTTTTCGTCCGCCTAACGATATGAATGTTAGATATATAAAGCGTTTAATAGGGCTACCCGGTGATAAAATCCAATTGATTGATGACGTAATATATATTAACGACAAAAAAATAGAACGCACGGAAGTTGGAACTTATATAAGCGAAGAGGGAATAAAATATTTAAAGTTTAAAGAAACACTGCCAAACGGTAAAACATATTTTTCTTATAAGCTTGCTCCTATTTGTGGCGTTATATATAATGATAGATACGGTAATACGGATGTTTTTTATGTACCTGAAGGGAAATATTTCTTTTTAGGGGATAATAGAGATCAGTCAAATGATAGTAGAGTAAATCTTGGATTTGTACCGTTTGAAAATTTTATTGCTAAAGCACAATTTATTTGGTTCTCAACAAAAATAACTTGGTGGGATAATGATATAGGAGTTATTAATCTAGTACTAAAGTTAAAGCCATGGATTGAATCTGTTAGGTTAAATCGAATTTTCAGAAATCTTTATAACACGGATGCGTAATGGAATCATTTGAGAAGTTAGAAAAGCTACTTAGCTATAATTTCAAAAATAAAAAGCTTTTAATAGAGGCGTTGAGTCACCCGTCTTTAAGGCAACATCACGAGTACAAGGATGATAAAGATTATGAACGATTAGAATTTCTAGGTGATGCCGTATTAAATTTAGTAATCACAGAAATTTTATTTAGAAATTTTGCAAATTATAATGAGGGGAATTTAGCTAAAATTAGATCATATTTGGTTTGCAAAGAAACAATATGCATGGTTGGAGCTAAACTTACTTTAAAAAATTATATAATTATGACTCATGGCGAAGAAGTAGCAGGCGGGCGTGATAATCTTAATAATATAGAAAATGCCACGGAAGCTTTAATTGCAGCTATATATCTTGATAGCAATATTGAAACAACCCATGATATTATCGAGAAGTTATGGGCAGAATTTATAAAAGTTCAGAATTTAACGGATTATGACCCAAAAACTGCTTTACAAGAATGGGCTCAAGCTAGTGATCATCACCTACCTATATATCGTCTGATAAAAAGAGAAGGAGCCTCCCATTCATCAACTTTTACGGTTCTTGTAAAAGTAAAAGATTATGAACAAACAGGCACTGGTCACGCAATAAAAGAAGCAGAAAAAAACGCAGCACGAAGCTTATTGCATAGACTTAAAAATGACTAATAGACATCTTGCCAAACCAGCTTATAGAGAGGAATTTAAAGGAGACACGGAAGCACTTGCCGCCGCAGCGTACACACTAGTACGCGAGGATGCGAGTACTGGATCGACGTCTAAATTACCTCTAGAAGTGAAGTTTGGGAAGATGTCTAATCAGAAAACGGTATCGGTTTGTATAATCGGGCGACCTAATAGCGGAAAATCAACTTTATTAAACAGAATAATCGGTGAGAAGCTTTCAATCGTTACCCAAAAAGTTCAAACTACTAGGTCAATTATTACCGGTATTATTACCTTAAAAGATACGCAGGTAATTTTATACGATACGCCCGGTATATTTGAGCCGAAAGGGAACTTAGAGAAAGCAATGGTAAGATGTGCGTGGTCTAGTTTGCATAGTGCGGATTTAGTTCTGTTAATTATTGATAGTCTAAAGTTGTTTGATGATATAACGCATAATATTTTAGATAAGCTTTGCTCACTTAATATTGTTCCGATATTTTTATTGAACAAAATAGACATCGAATCAAAATATCTAAATGACATTAAAGCTTTTTTAACAGAAAATCATCCTGATAGCTTGCTTTTTCCTATATCTGCTTTATCAGGCAAAAATATTGATGGATTACTTGAATATATAACAAGTAAGGCCAAAATTTCCCCTTGGCTTTATGCGGAAGACGACATAACGGATTTACCTATGCGTTTTATTGCAGCAGAAATTACAAGAGAGCAGTTATTTTTAAATTTGCAGAAAGAACTCCCTTATAAATTAACCGTACAAACCGAAAAATGGGAAGAGCTTAAAGACAAATCCGTAAAGATTAATCAAGTTATAGTAGTTTCAAGAGAGAGCTATAAAACTATAATACTCGGTAAAAACGGCTCTAAAATCAAAGAAATAGGAGCAAAATCCCGAATGCAAATGGAGAGGTTTTTTGGATTTCCTGTTCATTTATTTTTATTCGTTAAGGTGCGTGAGTTGTGGGAGAATAATCAAGAATTTTATCAGTATATGAAGACATAAAGCTGTCACCCTGTGGCTTGACAGGCTTTGTTGGATGGTTTTCGATGTCATTTCCGCGAAAGCGGGAATGACATAAAAGTCATATAATAATGCCAATAAAAATAACATTAGATAATCATGATAATACTTGGGATTGATCCGGCACTTGGGAGTCTTGGATGGGCAGTAGTGGCAAAGGAGACCGCACAGTTGAAATATTTAGCTAGTGGTGTTATTAAAACAAATAGTAAGGATGAAATTCATCATAGACTTGCTTTTATTAATAGTACATTAGAAAAAGTAATATTAGAATATCAACCAAATATGGCAGTGATTGAAGAAACATTTGTTAATACTAATAGCGTGACTTCTTTAAAGCTTGGATATGCTAGAGGGGCGATAATGTCGCTGATCGGTAGATATAATTTGGACATGCGAGAGTTTAAGCCAAATACGGTAAAAAAAACCGTAACAGGATATGGGCATGCAGAGAAAGACCAAATTTTGCATATGATAAAGCTTTTGCTGCCTGGTACTTCCTTAATTACCAATTCCGATGAAGCTGACGCCGTAGCGATTGCCTATACCTGCTTAGTTACAAAAAATTATTAAAATGAATCCAATAATAATATTAGTTGCCCCGCAAATGGGTGCGAATATCGGTGCTACTGCAAGAGCAATGAAGAATTTTGGCTTAAATGAGCTTAGAATCGTAGCTCCAAGAGACGGCTGGCCTAATGAGCAAGCACGTAGTAATGCAGTCGGAGCGGTTAATATTATAGATCATGCAAAAATTTTTGATAGCCTAGAGAATAGCATTAAAGACCTCGAATATTTATATGCTACTACTTGCATTAAAAGGGCTATGAATAAAGATTATGTATTTTCACAAAATTTACCTTTAGATTATCCAAATTCTGAAAAAGTCGGGATCATGTTCGGGCGGGAAAATAATGGGCTTAGCAACGAAGAAATCGCATTTGCTAATAAGATTATCACTATTAATACAACCGAATTTAGCTCATTAAACATTGCTCAAGCGGTTATTATTATATGCTATGAGTTGTTTCGTAATTCTACGCCCAGAGAGGATGTACATAACATTCAAAAGTTAGCTACTAAAGAAGAAATAGAGCATTTTTTAGTAAATTTATTCGGCAAACTCGATAAAGCCGGATTCTTCAAGGCTTTCGACAGAAAACCTGCTATGCAACAAAATATCACTAATATATTTACACGTATAAATAGTCTCTCTTCCCCTGAACTCCAAACTCTGCAAGGTATTATTAAATCTTTAAATCAATGATATTTAGTAATTTCTTAAGTTCAGGAACATAATGTCTTATTCGGTTCTATATTTCATCAACAAGCTTTTTATCGTAAGTATGAGATGTCATATTACGATCAGTAAGCATATAAATCCATAAACTCTCATCATTTCATCATTTATAATACTGGCAACAAAAGCTTCCTTTATCACTTCTTTAGGATAGTGAAGAACTGTGCCTTTTTGAGAAAAATATTCTTTTAAAAACTTCCAAGCGAGTTCAAAAGTAAATTCAAATCTTTGTATAGCGGCATCAATATAAGTCCTACCTTCTGTTGTCGGTTTTAAATAAATATCTTCAAACGTCATAAAAGCTTTACGAAATGTTTCAAGTTTAAGGTTTATTTTTGACATATATAATTTTTTTTTCTTTTAATATATTTTTATAAAGTTCAGAGCTTATTTTAGTACTTTCAAACCTTACACAATCTATTTTTAAAAGCATGTCGGCATTCTCTATAATAGACATAACTTCTAGCCATTCTTGATCTGTAATATTAGGGCAGATAATTGCAATATCAATATCGGAACGCTCATCGTTATCCCCTCTAGCACGAGAGCCAAAAAGCCATATTTCGCTGACAAACGGTAAAGATTTTAGCTTATTAATGAATATATATGATTGTATATCTTTATCCATATAATTTACCAGCTTTTGATTAAAGATTTAATAATTTCAGCTACTCTTTCTGCTTCATTTAAGGGTTTGTAGCTATATTCTTCTAGAGCAATAGCTGACTGATCAAAAATTCTTGCTATCTTCTGTTCTACTAACTGCTTTATAAAAATCTTATGTTTTGAAGAATTAAAGTTTGATGGGCAGAATATATAAAGAGGTTTGCCGCTTGAAGCTGCTTCACTGCACATTGAGATTGAGTCGGCCGTAGAGATTATATATTTTGCCTTGGAGAGCATAGCTATATAAGGATTATAGCCTGCGTCTTCGTTCGGGTCATAAATAATTGTGGAGGACGGTATATTATTTTTAATAATTGATTTTACAGTGTGTGGTGTACGTCTACTAAAACTAATGAAAAAAGGTATTTTTTGATTAGTATATATTTTATTTAATAATGAAGCAAATAAAACTGCTTCATCTTCATGGAAATTAAATTTTTTATTATTCCCACCGATTATCACTGCAATAAACTGTTTAAGATTAGGATAATGTTTTTGGAGTTCCAAGTTCGCCGTGGCGAACTTTTCGGTTACGTTGTTGATAGCTCCGTTGATGGGGATGATGTTTTTAAAGTCGTCATTGCGAGGAAATACGAAGTATTGACGAAGCAATCTAGTAAAAAAGCCCTGAGATTGCTTCAGCCACTTTGTGGCTTCGCAATGACGTTGGTCATGATAAGGCAGAATAACGGCATCAAATGCATTGTAAGGAAGATTAGACTGCATTATTTGTATTAACTTGATATCTTTAAATTTCTTTTTTAAATAAAATGCTAGTACTGCCGTTCTTCTTCCAGCGGTAATTATCATATCAGGTGGGGACTTATCAAAAAGATACTGCAATAGCTCACTTTTTATATGAATAGGATAATATTTTAGTAAAAAGTTCGGTAGCTTAGCTAAGCAATTATATTCAAGCTTAATTGTTGTATATTCTTCAGTTAATTTTTCAGCAAGTGCAATAGCCTGATGGGTGTTGCCTGTTCTATCATCTGCCAATACATGTATTTTCATTGTAAATACTTCTCTAAAGGTAATGTTAATAAGTTTGTTAGAGGTAGTGATTTATCGCAAGCCTCGGCTATTTGCGGTGTGATCGGAATTTGAGCGATTAGTGGTATATTATATTTTTGCGATAAATGTCCGCCGCTATTATTTTTAAGCATATAGCTCATATTCTCAATTATTCCCAAAATAGGTAAATTTAGTTTTTGATATAAATCTATAGAACGTATTACGTCTATTTCTGATATTTTTTGTGGTGTAGTTACGATTATTACGCCGTCTAAATGATAATTTTCTAGTATACTTAAATGAATATCACCTGTCCCCGGCGGCATATCGATAATTAAATAATCTAAATTATCCCATTTTGTTACCGATAATAATTGATAAATAGTCTTACTCGCCATAGGACCACGCCAAATAATTGCCGAGTGGTCTTTAACGAAGAAGCCTATAGACATAATTTCGATGCTTTGAGCAAGTATCGGGATTATTCGTCCATCTTTCGTTTCCGGTACTTCGTTAATGCCGAATATATGCGGAATTGACGGACCATAAATATCCGCATCTACTATCCCGACTCGGTAATTTTCTAGACTTAACTGCTGAGCGATAAGAGCCGATATTGTAGATTTTCCGACTCCGCCTTTACCTGACGCTACTAAGATAATTTTTTTTACATTTTCTACAAAATGTTTTGGTTTTTGAACTTTTTTCTCCATCGGTTTACTTTCAGTAAAAACAATTGTTATTTTATTTACTTCCAAAATCTCGTTAAGTTTATTAATTGCCTTAAGTCTAATTTCTTCGGCTTCTAACTTATTTTTACCTGATATATCTATTGAGAAACCGATATTATTACCTTTAATTATAATATCCGATATAACTTCATTTAAAAAAGTACCGTCTTTAAAGGTAATATGCTGAATTTTATCTATAATTTGTCGTTGGTGTAAATTCGCCATAATTAAATTTCCTTTTTAAAGCTGTTTTAAGCTCGTAACTTGACGTTATATACTATAATATATATAATTATCTCATCTTTAAAATAATATAAAACAACAAAGCAAATGCTTAATAAAAAATATATCTCAATTTTAAAAAAATCCCCATGGAAAGATTTTGATTCTGATAAAGAAGATAACATATTCACAAGACCGCGTAAAAATCAATTTAATTTTGATCAATTTCAATTCCCGTTTAATTTCAATGCTAAAACAATAATTTTAGCTGTTGTCGCAGTGGTTGCTTTATGTCTTGCTTCGGGTATTTATGAAATAAAAGAAGGCGAAGAAGCAGCGGTAATAAGATTTGGGCGTTTTGTGCGTAAGGGCTACCCCGGGCTTAATTATCATTTACCGGCGCCTTTTGAAAGTATAATAGTTGAGAAAGTTAAACAATCACGTCGGATTGAGATTGGTTATCGTACAAATAGCTCTCTGCGTAGCGGTGGCGATAATACTAAAAATATTGCCGGTGAAAGTATAATGCTCACCGGTGATGAAAATATCGTTGCTTTAAATTGTGACGTAATGTGGCATATTAATAATCTTGAAGATTTTATTTTTAACGTACAAAGACCTGCAGAAACAGTAAAAGCAACAGTTGAGAGTGCCGTTAGGGAAGTCATAGGCAATACTCCTATTTCTTGGGTATTATCCGATCAAAAGCAGGAGATTACTTATAAAATAGAGAAATTAGCACAGAAGATATTGGATAGTTATAATGCCGGCGTTATGATTGAGAAAGTACAATTATTAAAAGCCGAGCCGCCTGCCGAAGTAATAGACGCTTATAGAGACGTGCAAACTTCAAAAGCAGATAAAGAAAAAGAAATAAATCAAGCTCAAGCCTATAATAATAAGATTTTGCCGGAAGCTAGAGGAGCGGCTGCAAAGATTATACAAGAAGCAGAAGGTTATAGAGCAGAAGTTATATCGAAAGCAGAAGGTGATAGCCAAAGATTTAATGCTATTTATAAACAATATGCTACAGGTAGGCAAGTAACTAGAGATAGATTATATTTAGAAGTAGTCGAAGAGATATTAGGCGGTTCAAATAAAACAATTATTAATAATGCACTACTGCCGCATATGGCTATTAAACCATAGGGGTGCTATGTCATTCCCGCTTTTGCGGGAATGACATTGAACGTGTTTTTCACGCTATACACGAATGACATCTAAACAACAAGGAATATTAAATGCAACAAAAAATTTATTATATAATTTTTACAATTGTTTTTGGGCTGATACTGATTTCTAGCTCCTTATTTTCAGTTGACCAACGCCAATCTGCAGTAGTATTCCAGTTTGGTGAGGCAGTTAGAACTATAGAAAATCCAGGACTGAATATTAAAATCCCGTTTATTCAAAATGTTGAATTTTTTGATAAGCGTCTTTTAGATGTTGAGGTTGAGGCAAAAGAATTAACGGCTGCTGACGGTAAACGAGTTATTGTTGATGCCTACGCCAAATTCCAAATTAATAATCCCGTAATGTTTTATAAAACGGTACATGATTATCAAGGTGTGAAAATTAGGCTGACTCGTAATCTTGAATCGTCAATGCGTAAGGTGATAGGTAAAATCTCGCTAAGTAGCCTTTTAAGTCAGGAACGTAGTAACGTAATGTTAAATATCTTAAATCAAGTGGACGGTGAAGCTAAAAGCTTCGGTATTGATGTTGTAGATGTTAGAATTTTAAGAGCAGACTTACCAAAAGAAAATAGTGCGGCTATTTATCGTCGTATGCAAACGGCACGTGAAAAAGAAGCAACCCAAATTAGAGCGGAAGGACAAGAAGAAAGCGTGCGTATTCGTTCAAAAGCAGATAAAGAAAGTAAAATAATACTTGCTAAAGCTTATCGAGATGCACAAATTATTAAAGGTGATGGCGATGAGAAAGCGGCAAAAATATATAATTCTGCTTATTCAGTCGACCCGGAATTTTATAAATTTTATAGATCACTTTTAGTATATAAAAATTCTTTAAAGAAAGAGGATACTAATTTTGTAATTTCACCGGATGCTGAAGTTTTAAAATATCTAAATCTAACTAAGTAGTATACTAGTCTATCTACTTTTTATTTACTTGGAGTATATGATTAATCTGAAAATAGTTCTTGTTATAATAGTTTTAATATCAAGTAACGTTGTTCTAGCAAAAGAAAATAGTAAGTCTTTAAAAGTAGCAGATCAAGAAGAGAATGAATTTACGGAAATAAATTCTGCTCCTTTAAAAATAAGTGAAGCTGCCCGTTATAGCTTTGCCGATATAGTTGAACCGTTAATTCCTGCAGTCGTTAATATTTCAACAATAGAATATGTTAATAGTAAATCGGAAAATGCTGAGAAAGATCCTCTGCAAGAAAAAGTTAGTGATTTTTTAGAAAAGCTTAATATACCGCTGAATTTGGAAGAGGTCGATCAAACTCCGAAAAGTGTTCCGCTTGGTTCAGGATTTATTATTGAACCTAACGGCTTAATAGTGACAAACTATCATGTAATTGCAAATGTTGATAAAATTAATATAAAACTTGCAGATAATACCGAATTATCGGCTAAATTAATAGGTAACGATACTAAAACCGATTTAGCTCTCTTAAAAATAGATAGCGAGGAACCTCTACCTTTTGTTGAGTTTGGAGATTCAAATGATGCAAGAGTAGGAGATTGGGTTATTGCGATCGGTAATCCGTTCGGTAATCTAGGTGGTACGGTGACAAGTGGTATTATTTCTTCTAAAGGGCGGGATATCGATATAGATACGGACAATATAGTCGATAATTTTATTCAAACGGATGCTGCAATTAATAACGGTAATTCTGGTGGTCCTATGTTTAATTTGGATCAGAAAGTAATCGGTGTAAATACGGCAATTTTTTCACCGCTCGGTACTAATATAGGTATCGGTTTTGCAATACCGTCAAATACTGCAAAGCCTATAATCGAACGTCTTAAGAAAGATGGAAAAGTAAGTAGAGGACGCCTTGGAGTAACAATACAAGATTTAACCGAGGAAATTTCTGAAGGGCTAGGACTTAAAGATACTAGGGGGGTGTTAGTAGCTAAAGTACAAGAAGACGGTCCAGGTGATAAAGCGGGAATTAAAACAGGTGATATAATAATAGAGTTTGCAGATATACCGGTTAAAAATACTAAAAAATTACGTGTAATTATTGCAGATGCTCCTATTGATCAGGAAGTAAAAGTAAAAATACTTCGCGATAAAAAGGAGCTTGAATTACCTATTAAAATTACTTCGGATAATGAAGAGGTTACCAAAGGTTCTACAGAAGAGACCAATAAGAAAGAAATAACAAATAAAGAAGAAAATAATTTATCTATTACTAAAAATAATATTACTTTTGGTAATTTGACTGAAGAACTAAGACAAAAATATACTATTCCTCAAGATAAAATGGGAATAGTTATAACCAATATTGATGAAGAAGAAAGTAGCTTCAAAATTGGCGATCTGATAACCAATATTAATCAGGAAAGCATAGACGATATAAGTAAGCTAGAAGAATTATATGAAAATGCTAAAAAATCAGATAAGCAAAATATTTTGCTCCTTATTGAAAGGGGTAGTAGTAATATGTTCATACCATTGCAGGTTATGTAAGATATAGTTTTCTATGTCATTCCCGCGAAGGCGGGAATCCAGAAAAATAACCTTAACATTGATACAAAAATTACATATTTAATAAAATAAAGCTATAAAAATAAGTTTTTTATAGCTTTTGCGGGATTCCCGCCTTCGCGGGAATGACATAGAATGTAAAAATAATACCTAAATAATTTATGAATGAAAAAATAGCAATTTTAAGTGCATATAGTTTTGTTAATATAGAAGAACCGGCGAATTTGATACCGAAACTTTTGCTTATCGGTAAAAGAAAATATGTTAGAGGTACTATTTTATTAGCTAATGAAGGCTTTAACGGTTCTTTTTCAGGTTCATATGAAAATGTAAATCTTGTACTTGAAGAATTGATAAAGCTGACCGGTCCCAAAGATGTTAACGTTAAAATAAATTATAGTGATGTTCATCCTTTTCAGAAATTGAAAGTCAGACTTAAGAAAGAGATCGTAGCAATGAACGTTGATGATTTAAATGTTGATTTGTTTAAAGGCGAATATATAGAGCCGAAAGATTGGGATGAATTTATCACAAAACAAGATGTTATAGTAATAGATACTCGAAATGATTATGAAGTAGAGGTTGGTACATTTAAATCAGCAATTAATCCTAATACCAAAACATTTAAACAATTTCCTGCTTGGGTTCAGCAGAATCAAGAATTGCTCAAAGGTAAGAAAATTGCTATGGTTTGTACAGGTGGTATCAGGTGTGAAAAATCCACCAGCTTACTTAAAAGCATAGGTTATGATGAGGTATATCATTTAAAGGGTGGAATACTGCAATATCTAGAAGATACACAAAACAAGAACAATTTATGGCAAGGTGAATGTTTTGTCTTCGATGATAGGAGAGCAGTGACAGAGGATTTATCGCCCGTAGAAAGACATTGGTTGCAGAGATAGATGTCGTTGACTGATTGAAACGTGTAGTATGTCATTCCCGCGAAAGCGGGAATCCAGAAAAAAGAGAGCTTTTAATTTTAAAAATTCAGTATATGTGTATTTTTTAATTACTGGATTCCTGCTTCCGCGGGAATGACATAACCCTTTTTTATTTATTAGAAATATATGACTAAAACCAAACAAGAAATTTATAATAAGCGTCCAACTTCGCCGCATTTAACTATATATAAGCCGCAAATAAGTTCTACATTATCAATTTTGCATCGTATGACCGGCGTAGCTTTGTTTTTTGCGGTGTCAATCTTGGCGTGGTGGTTGATTCTTAGTAAATATGACAATAATTATTTACAGTTTGCTGAATGCTGTATTATAAAAATATGCTTAGTAGCTGTTAGCTACGCTTGGTTTTATCATTTATGTAACGGCATTCGGCATTTATTTTGGGATGTCGGTTACGGTTTTTCTATAAAATTGGTTAATATCACCGGTTGGTGTGTAGTGGTAGGATCTGTATTATTAACGGTATTGTTATGGGTGTAGTAATTAAAAACGTCATTGCGAGGAGATGCGTAGCATCGCCGTGGCAATCTCAGAAATAATAACAAATGTCTGAGATTGCTTCGTCAATTACTTACGTAATTTCCTCGCAATGACGAAAAGCTAAAACAAATAATAGAGAAAATTAATGGTATATGATTTTAAAGCAGAAATTGTAAAAGCAAAAAATAGCGGTTCTGCTAAAAGCGGTTCTCATCATTGGTTATTGCAAAGAGTAACGGGGATTATATTAGCTTTATGTTCTGTGTGGCTAATATATTTTACGTTAATCAACAAAAATAATGATATAAATATTATTATGTGGGAGCTTAAAAAGCCTTTTAATGTAGTAGCTTTGTTAATTACGGTGGTTATTTCGTTGTATCATGCGATGCTTGGTATGCGTGTAGTAATTGAGGATTATATAAGTTGTCACAAATTACGTAATACATTGATTATAATAGTGCAATTATTTTGCATTGTGACTATTGTAGCTTTTGTAGTAGCGATGTTTTATAAAGGATAAAAATTGTCATACCGCGGCTTGGCCGCGGTATCCAGAAAACAATTTATAGCATTATTGTGTATTGAATTACTGGACCCCGTGATCAAGCCATGGGGTGATAGAGGTAGACAATTCACGTATCAAAATAGTAAAAAATTAATTTAATGACCAAAGCGTATAATATCATTCATCATAAATTTGACGTAGTAGTTGTAGGTGCAGGCGGAGCAGGTCTTCGTTCTGCATTCGGTATGGCTAAAGAAGGGCTAAATACCGCTTGTATAACTAAGCTGTTCCCAACCCGTAGTCATACTGTGGCTGCTCAGGGCGGAATTAGTGCGGCTCTTGGGAATATGGGCGAAGATGATTGGCGTTGGCATATGTATGATACGGTAAAAGGTTCTGATTGGTTAGGCGATCAGGATGCCATTGAGTATATGTGCAAAAACGCTCCCGATGCGATTTTAGAGCTAGAGCATTACGGCGTACCTTTCTCAAGAACTGAAGAGGGAAAAATTTATCAGCGTCCTTTTGGAGGAATGACAACAGAGTACGGCAAAGGAAAAGCAGCTCAGCGTACATGTGCTGCGGCAGATCGTACGGGGCATGCCATACTTCATACTTTATATCAACAGTCACTAAAACATAAAGTACAGTTTTTCGTTGAGTATTTTGCTATTGATTTATTGATGGAAGATGGTGAATGTAGAGGCGTAGTTGCGTGGAATTTAGATGACGGTAGTCTGCATTGTTTTAGAGCTCATAATGTAGTGCTTGCAACGGGCGGATACGGGCGTGCTTATTTTTCGGCGACGTCTGCTCATACTTGTACGGGTGATGGGGGAGGCATGGCGATTAGAGCCGGTCTTCCACTGCAAGATATGGAATTTGTACAGTTCCATCCGACAGGTATATATTCGGCGGGCTGTCTTATTACCGAGGGGGCAAGAGGCGAAGGGGGATATCTTGTGAATGCAAACGGTGAGCGTTTTATGGAGCGTTATGCTCCTGCTGCAAAGGATTTAGCTTCAAGAGATGTAGTTTCAAGAGCAATGACTATAGAAATCAGAGAGGGGCGAGGAGTCGGCAAGCATAAAGATCATGTATTTTTACATTTAAATCATTTATCGCCTGAGATTTTACATAGTCGTTTGCCCGGTATCTCTGAGACGGCTAAAATTTTTGCCGGTGTTGACGTGACTAAAGAGCCGATACCGGTACTTCCTACGGTACATTATAATATGGGCGGGATACCGACGAATTATCACGGTCAAGTCATAATCAAAGACGGTAAAAATCATAATAGCGTAGTAAAAGGGCTTATGGCAATCGGTGAAGCGGCCTGCGTATCGGTACACGGTGCTAACCGATTAGGATCAAATTCTTTGCTTGATTTAGTAGTATTTGGTAGAAGTTCTGCATTAAAAGCAGCCGAGCTTATTAAGCCTGCGAGTCCCCACAAGTCTATAAAAGAAGAAAGCCTTGAAAAAATTATAAATAGATTTGATAAAGTCCGTCACGCTAACGGTAATATTTTAGTTGCAGAGTTAAGGCTTAAAATGCAAAGAACTATGCAAAGCCATGCTTCGGTATTTAGAACTCAAGAGGTACTAGATGAAGGAGCAGGAATGATTAGCGAAATAAGAAGCAGCTATAAAGATATAAAAATTAACGATAAATCTTTAATTTGGAATAGCGATTTAGTGGAAGTCTTAGAGCTAGATAATCTACTTGATCAAGCTTTAGTAACGGTATATTCGGCAGCTGCAAGAAAAGAAAGCAGAGGAGCTCATGCACGTGAAGATTATCCTGATCGTAATGATGGGGATTGGATGAAGCATACTCTTAGCTCTATCGATGAAGCAGGTAAAGTAGTTCTTGATTATAAACCTGTGACTTTAACTACTTTAACCGATGAAGTAACAACAGTCCCGCCGGCGAAGAGAGTGTACTGATTAATGTTCTTATGTCATCCCGCGATTTAATCGCAGGATCCAAAAATGCTTATTTTTTTAGATATCGCGGTCAAGCCGCAGTATGACAAGAAAAAAATATATATAAAATATGTTTGAGTATTTAATAAAATTCTATCCAAAAATCTTTTTTATTGTAAAGGGAACTTTGGTAACTTTAAAATATAGCGTTATTGCCGTTATATTCGGTTTAGTAATAGGGATGCTGCTCGCTATTTGTAAGGTAAATAAAAATCGTGCTTTAAGGCTTTTTGCAAATTTCTATACTTCTATTTTCAGAGGAACGCCTTTATTAATTCAATTAAGTATTATTTATTTTGCTTCACCTTATATCATAGGCGTTAAATTTAGTGTGTTTATGGCGGGAGCTATTTCTTTTTCTCTTAATTCGGGAGCATATGTTTCCGAAGTAATCAGGGCAGGGATTAATGCAGTTGATAAAGGGCAGTTTGAAGCGGCTGAAGCTCTTGCTATTCCAAAGTTTTTAATAACGAAAGATATAATTCTGCCGCAAGCAGTTAAAAATATTTTTCCGTCATTAGTAAATGAGCTTGTAAATTTGATTAAAGAATCAGCCATTATTTCTATGCTTGGAGAAATGGATTTAATGCGTAGAGCACAAATTGTATCAATTGAAACATATAATTATTTTTTTCCAATGCTTATTGCTGCGTGCTGTTACTATATTTTAGTGATGTTAATCAGCTTTATAGCAAAAATAATTGAGAAAAAAATGATTGTTAATTAAAACATACTTGCTTTTATGGAAAAAGTAATTATAATTTAAATTTAGTGTAATTTACAAATTCTTATAATTTGTATTTAGAAATGATTGAAAATAAAGGGTGGAAGTATTTTCCACCCTTTAATTATCGTATATATAAGTTTTTTTGGAGTATTTTTTTAATGCCGACATATAATCAATTAGTGCGTTTTGGGAGAAAGTCAAAAACTCGTAAGACCAAATCTCCTGCCTTAGAATCTAATCCTTTTAAAAGCGGTGTTTGCCTAGTTGTAAAAACCGTTACCCCTAAAAAGCCTAACTCTGCACTTCGTAAGATTGCAACGGTGCGTTTAAGTAATAAAAGAACCGTAAATGCATATATTCCTGGTGAAAAGCATAGTGTAAAGGAACATGATAGGGTGTTAGTAAGAGGCGGTCAGGTTCCTGATCTTCCGGGGGTGAAATATCATATCGTACTCGGTGCTTATGATATTGCCGGAGTTAAAGGACGTAAGCAAGGTCGGTCACGTTACGGTGCTCCTCGTAAACAAGTTGCAGTTACAAAAAAATAAATTATTAGTTAGTTAGAGAGAAAAAATAAAATGTCACGTCGTCATGCCGCGGAAAAGCGAGTAATTTTACCTGATATGAAATATAACAGTATTTTACTGTCAAAATTTATCAATAATATTATGAAAGAAGGGAAGAAAGCCCTTGCAGAGAAAATTGTTTATTCAGCCTTTAATAAAATTGAAAAGAAGCATAGAGTTGATCCGTATCAAACCTTTAATAATGCTATGCATAACGTGAAGCCGCATTTAGAAGTAACTTCGGTTAGGGTTGGAGGAGCTAATTATCAAGTTCCGACGCATGTTGATGAAAGAAGAGGATATGCCCTTGCTAGCCGTTGGATTATTAATGCTGCGTCAAAACGTTCTGAAAAAATGATGATTGATAAACTTGCCGAAGAGCTGTTTGAAGCTTCTAATAATAGAGGCGTTGCCATTAAGAAGAAAGAAGATACTCATAAAATGGCCGAAGCTAATAAAGCTTTCTCTCATTTTAGCCCTAAAAAAATGAAATAAGGTAGGGTAAATGAGTAAAATAAATAAACTTGAGCATATTCGTAATATTGGTATATGTGCTCACATTGATGCCGGTAAAACCACAACTACCGAACGTATTTTATATTATACCGGTAAATCGCATAAAATAGGTGAAGTTCATGAGGGCGGTGCTACCATGGATTGGATGGAACAAGAACAAGAACGCGGTATAACCATTACCTCAGCTGCTACTACTTGTAGATGGCAAGATAAAATAATTAATATTATCGATACTCCTGGACACGTTGACTTTACTATTGAAGTAGAGCGTTCGCTTCGTGTTCTTGACGGTGCGGTTGCAGTTTTTGACGGTGTAGCAGGTGTTGAACCGCAGTCAGAAACGGTTTGGCGGCAAGCAGATAAGTATAATGTTCCTAGAATGTGTTTTGTCAATAAAATGGACAGAATGGGAGCAGATTTTTATAGATGCGTTGAAATGCTCAAAGATCGTTTAGGAGCAAAACCGCTTGTTATTCAGTTGCCTGTAGGGATTGAAGAAAGTTTTAAAGGTATAATTGATCTTGTTAAAATGAAAGCAGTGATTTGGAAAGATGAAGCACTTGGAGCTGAGTATTTTGAAGAAGATATACCTGCCGATATGAAGGATAAAGCTGAAGAATATCGTGCTAAATTACTTGATATGGTTGTTGAGTTAGATGATCATGTTATGGAAAAATATTTATCAGGTGAAGAAGTAACAGCAGAAGAGATTAAAAGATTAATCAGAAAAGGTACTATTTCAGCAGCATTTTATCCGGTTTTATGCGGTAGTGCTTTTAAAAATAAAGGGGTACAGCCTTTACTTGATGCTGTAGTAGATTTCCTACCTTCGCCTATTGATATAGGTATAGTAAAAGGTATGGAAGTAAGTACCGGTGAAGAAAAAGATTTCCCTATTTCGGTAACTGAGCCTTTTGCAGCCTTAGCATTTAAAATTATGAATGACCCGTTTGTCGGTTCATTAACTTTTATTAGAATATATTCAGGTAAAATTACTTCAGGAGCAACTGTTATTAATACCGTAAAGAATAAAAGAGAAAAAATCGGTAGAATGCTATTAATGCATGCTAATAATCGTGAAGACGTAAAAGAAGCATCAGCAGGTGATATAGTAGCTTTAGCAGGTCTTAAGGATACTACCACAGGTGATACGTTATCCGATATTGATCAACAAGTAATCTTAGAAAGAATGGAATTTCCAGAGCCGGTAATTGAGCTTGCGGTAGAACCTAAATCAACAGTCGATCAAGAAAAAATGGGCCTTGCACTTTCTCGTTTAGCAGCTGAAGATCCATCATTTAGAGTGTCAACTGATCATGAAACAGGACAAACAGTGATAAAAGGAATGGGAGAACTTCATTTAGAAATTATCATTGATCGTATGAGAAGAGAGTTTAAGGTCGAAGCAAATATTGGAGCTCCTCAAGTAGCATATCGTGAAACTATAACAAAAGCCTGTGAAATTGATTATACCCATAAGAAACAATCCGGCGGTGCAGGACAATTTGCTCGTGTAAAAATTATTTTTGAGCCTCTAAAAGAGGTAAAAGATCTAAAAGATGAAGATAAAAATAAAATTTTTGTCTTTGAAAGTAAAATCATCGGCGGTGCCGTGCCTAAAGAATATATACCAGGTGTTGAAAAAGGATTAAATAATATTAGAGAAACCGGTGTTATTGCCGGTTACCCTATGATTGATTTTAAAGCAACTTTAGTTGACGGTGCGTTTCATGATGTAGATTCTAGTGTACTTGCGTTTGAAATTGCTGCAAAGGCAGCATTTAGAGAAGGGATGCTGAAAGGTAATCCTAAATTACTTGAGCCGATTATGCAAGTTGAAGTTATCACTCCTGATGAATATATGGGTGATATTATAGGCGATTTAAATAGTCGTAGAGGACAAATTCAAAGCATGAATCCAAGAGGGAATGCTCAAGTAGTTACTGCGAATGTTCCTTTAGCGGAAATGTTTGGTTATGTTAATACGCTTAGGTCTTTATCTCAAGGTAGAGCTCAGTTTAGTATGATATTCTCTCATTATGATCAGGTGCCGAGTCAAGTAGCTGATATTATTAAAGTTAAAAAATAATTTAGGGGTGAGATGTCACGTCTTACAGAAATAAATGTTGTTTTGCTGTGGCATCTTATAAATTAGAAGTACTGTTTATTATAGTAATTTTTTAATAATAACAAATATTTTTAATAAATTTTATTGATTTTTTATTAAAAATATGATAGGAGTGTAGCTCAATTGGTAGAGCGCCGGTCTCCAAAACCGGAGGTTGCAGGTTCGATACCTGTCGCTCCTGCCATTATAGGCTTAGAGCTTTTTTGCTATAAAATATAGAATTTTTACAAAATTTGCTTATAGAGAGAAATTTGCAAGAGGTACTTTACCTCAAATCGCAGCGTACATACTAGTATGTTAGAATTCCAGTGCTGGATCATCGTCTCAATTGCCTCTAGAAGTAGAATTTTGTAAGAAGTCTAATAAATTACCTAACAAAAATATGTTTAAAGAATATAAAATTTATAAGTTTTTTGAACAAGTTAAACAAGAAACTTATAAGGTAGTTTGGCCAACTAGAAAAGAGCTTGTTGCTTCAATATTAGTAGTGGTAGTAGCAGTTTTTATTTTTAGCCTAATTTGTTTGATACTTGATTATAGTATACATAACATAATGCAGCTTTTGCTTAATATCGGCAAATAGTATAAGGAATAAATTGTGACAGAACAGAGTATAGATAATATATTGCCTTCTTCTGAAAAAAATGTAAAGCAGTGGTATGTAGTACATACGGCATCAGGAGCAGAGAAACGCATTAAAGAAGATATGCTTAGAAAAATCGCTAAACAGAAAATGACAGATTTTTTTGAAGATATATTAATACCTGTTTTTGGAGTTTCTGAAGTTAAACGCGGTAAAAATGTCAAGGTAGAAAAAAAACTAATGCCGAGTTATATCTTGATAAAGATGAATATGACTGATAAATCTTGGCATTTAGTAAAAAATATATCTGGAGTAACCGGCTTTTTAGGAAGCAAAACCACGCCAAAAGCTCTTACAGAAAGTGAAATACAAAATATTTTTTATAATTTGGAAGCAGAAGCTAAAGAAGCAAAGAATTCTAAATTGTATGAAGTTGGTGAAATAGTGACTGTTACAGACGGTCCTTTTGAAACTTTCATGGGTACAGTAGAAGAAATAGATCAAGAAAAAAATAGGTTAAAAGTTTCAGTTGCAATATTTGGTAAAGCAACTCCAATAGAACTAAATTTTAGTCAAGTAAAGAAAAATGATTAAAAGTTGGACTAAATACGGTTTATTAATTACTTAAGCTGTATTGTACGAATGTTCAGGATGTCATTGTTGCGGGATAATGTGTCGTCATTGCAAGCAGTCGTAGGCTGCATGGCAATCTAGAAGAAATAATAAAAAACTTCTGATTTATAGAATTTTTTTTCTTCCTTGTTTTGTCAAAACTTACAGCTTTTCCTCGCAATGATAGGAAACAAGATCCATGCAATTGTTACAAAGTAATATTAATTTAAGAGAAAAATAAGGATATTTATAAATGTCTCAGAAAGCAATAAAAGGTTATATTAACTTGATAATTCCGGCTGCCGGAGCCACTCCTGCACCTCCTATAGGACCGGCCCTAGGACAAAGAAAAGTTAATATTGCAGCATTTTGTAAAGATTTTAATGATGCTACGCAAGGTATGGAAAAAGGAATACCTCTGCCAACCGTAATTACCGTTTATGAAGATAGGAGTTTTTCTTTTAAAATAAAAACTCCTCCTGCTTCTTACTTTTTAAAGAAGTATGCTAAAATTACTAAAGGTTCTAGTGCTACTAAAAAAGAAGCCGTAGTAGGTAAAGTTACTATGGATGATTGTCGTGAAATTGCAAAGTTAAAAATGCCTGATTTAAATACAAAAAATATTGAAGCAGCAACAAAAATTATTTGTGGTAGTGCTGCATCTATGGGACTTGAAGTAGTAGGGAATTAATTATTATGTCAAATAAGAAAGATGTTGCTGTAAAAATTAGCGGCGGTAAAAAAATAAGAGAAGCTAGAGAAAAAGTAAAATTAGATACTTTATATAATTTAACAAATGCAGTTGAACGATTAAAATCAGCATCATATGTTAAATTTGACCCAACCTTAGAAATAGTTATGAAGCTTGGAATTGATCCTAGGCATTCTGATCAAATGGTACGTGGTGTAGTTAATTTACCTGCCGGTACAGGCAAAACCGTAAGAGTTGCCGTTATTTGTAAAGAAGAAAGAGAAGAAGAAGCTAAAAATGCCGGAGCAGATTTAGTAGGTTCAACAAATATTATTGATGAAATTAAAGCAGGGAAAATTAATTTTGATGTATGTATAGCTACTCCCGATATGATGGCAGCTATAGGTTCAGTTGCAAGAATTTTAGGACCAAAAGGTTTAATGCCTAACCCTAAACTTGGTACCGTAACTTTAGATATTAAAAATGCTATTAAAAATGCTAAAAGCGGTCAGGTAGAATATAGAGCAGAGAAAGCAGGTATAATTCATGCAGGGCTTGGAAAATTATCTTTTTCAGACCAAGATTTATTAAGAAATTTAAATGCGTTTATTGAGGCAGTAATTAAAGCAAAACCTGCCGGATTAAAAGGAAGTTATTTAAAAGCAATGTATTTATCTTCTACTATGGGAGCATCGGTACAAATAGATTTAACTAGTATAGCATAATTTTTATAGCCGTTTAACGGTAGTATAGTAATAATAAAAAAATTTTGTTTTTTAAGCATTTGTATCAGTTTAAATATATTAAACTGTATTATAAAAGGAGAATTAAAAGGTGTTAAGATTAGAAAAACCGGTAGCAGTAGAGGATATTGTAAATATTTATAAAGAATCGCCCTCTATAATTATTACTCATTATCACGGGTTAACCGTTAGTCAAGTGAGTTCGCTTAGAGAATCACTTAAATCTAAAGAAGCAGGTTTTAAAGTAGTTAAAAATACTTTAGCAAAAATAGCTGCAAATCAAATAGGGCTTGATAGTATTGCTAATTTATTTGCGGGTCCTACTGCTATTGTTTATTCTAAAGAACCGGTTGAGATGGCAAAATTAATAGTTAATTTTGCTAAGGCTAATGATAATCTTAAGATTATCGGTGGGATAGTCGATAATCACGTATTAGATGAACATTCAATAAAAGAACTTTCTAAGCTACCTGCACTTAATGAGCTTAGGGGTAAAATTGTTGGGTTATTACAAGCACCGGCTACTCAGGTTGTAGGTGTTTTACAAGCCCCGTCTTTGAGTATGGCGAGAATAATACAAGCACATGCTAGTAAAAATTAACTTAAAGGTTACTGTATCAGGTATTTTAATTGATAATTAAAGAGCTTTTATAGTGAAAATTAATAAGGTTTTTTATAGAATATTATTCTTATTTTAAAAAAGTCTTATAATTTGAAGCAAAAAAGAATTTAATTAACTTTAAAATACCTGATGCAGTAATCTCTCAATATAAAAAAAGTAAAAAGGAAAAAATTATGGCAGATTTAGCTAAAATTGAAGAACAATTATCATCATTAACATTAATGCAAGCAGCTGAGCTTGTGAAAATGCTAGAAGAAAAATGGGGTGTATCTGCAGCAGCTCCTGTAGCCGTAGCAGCTGCCGGTGCAGCAGCTCCTGCGGCTGAAGCAGTAGCTGAAAAAACTGAGTTTGAAGTAGTTTTAACAGCTGCCGGTGACAAGAAAGTTGAAGTAATTAAAGTTGTGAAAGATATCACAGGTCTTGGTTTAATTGAAGCTAAGAAATTAGTTGATGAAGCTCCAAAGCCGATTAAAAGCAATGTGAAAAAAGCAGAAGCAGACGAAATCAAATGTAAGTTAGAAGCTGCCGGAGCAAAAGTTGAATTAAAATAATTATTTCTACACTAGGTTCTGTAAAGAAAAGTTGAATTATTTGTATTTTAGATATTTTCAAGTAAAAATTAATAAGATTCTTGTTGAAACAGTTGTTTTTATTCCAAGAAAAATCTTATGATTTTCAATCAAAAACAACTAAGTATAGATTAATTTTTTTACAGGACCTAATGTTTTTGCATTACAGATGAAATATTTTATAGCTTTAAATTAACTTCTTAAAATCCAAAAAGCCTTATTTTAGTAATTAAATTTGAATAAGGCTTTTTGGATTTTAAGAAGTTAATTTAAAGCTAATTTAAGTTATTTTTTTGAAATAGGATAAAGCTATTACATTAAAAATCTTGTTGATTAAAATAATTTTGTTAACGTACAATACGTCTAGAAATTTAAATTATTGAAATTTTCTAGGTTCTGTGAACATTTATAATTGATTTTTAGTGAAAATTAATGAGATTTTTGAAGGAATAGCTACCTATTTTAAAAAAATATTATAATTTGTTGCAATAAACAAATAACCAAAATCAAATCTTTTTGGAAATGTTCGTAGAGCCTACACAAGATCTAAATAAGAAACTTACTAGGTTTCTTTAATTTAAGTTCTGTGTAAAAAAATTTAAAACAGTATATTTTATTTTACTGCAAATTATAAGCATTTTATTGAAATAGGTATCTATTCCAATAAAAATTTTACTGTTTAAAATATAAATAATTTAAATTTTATATACAGAACCTCGGTTCTGAACACTTTTGATTAATGATTATAATTAGGAGATATTTTTAAGTGAAAATTAATAAGATTTTTGAGAGGAGAGTTTATTACTATTTCAAAAAAATCTTATGATTTACAGCTAAAAAGAGCCATAATTATGATTATTCTATTAAAAGTGCATAGGACCTAATCACTGCAATGCGGGCAGTAATTTTATCAGTCAGGAGATTATATGGTTTCATTAAGGGATAATATAGAAGTACAACCCTTGTCACATAATAGAAGAATAAGAAAAAATTTCGGTCACATAAATTTAGTAGCAGATATACCGAATTTGATTGAAATTCAAAAAAATTCATATGAGAAAAACTTTCTACAGTTAAATATTAAAGATTCTGAAAGAAAAAACACAGGTTTACAATCTATATTAAACTCAATTTTTCCTATTTCAGATTCCTCCAATATTGCTAATTTAGAATTTGTAAAATATGAATTCGATACTCCAAAATATGATGTAGAAGAGTGCAGTCAAAGAAGTTTAAGTTATGCTGCTCCTCTTAAAGTTACTTTAAGATTAAGTATTTGGGATATAGATGAGGATACCGGTACTAGAGAAATTAAAGGGATTAAAGAGCAAGAAGTATATATGGGTGATATCCCATTAATGACTAAAAACGGTACTTTTATTATCAACGGTACGGAAAGAGTAGTTGTATCACAAATGCATCGCTCACCTGGTGTATTCTTTTATCATGATGAAGGAAAAGTCCACTCTTCCGGCAAGCTTTTATATTCTGCTCGTGTTATTCCATATAGAGGGTCTTGGCTTGATTTAGAATTCGACGCTAAGGATGTTATTTATTTCAGGATTGATAGAAAAAGAAAGCTTTATACTACTACTTTGCTTAGAGCTATAGGTATGAGTACTGAAGAAATTATAAAATTTTATTATAATTCAGTAACTTATAAGCTTGTTAAAAATAAAGGTTGGGCGGTTAAATTTATACCTCAGCATATTACTGCTCATCGTTTAACAAGTGATTTAGTAGATGCAGATACTGGAAATATTCTACTGAAAGCAGGACAAAAAATTACTCCGCGTTTGGCTAAAAAATATTTTGGGGAAGGGCTTAATAATATTTTAGTAGCTCATGAAACTTTAATCGGCAAATATCTATCCGAAGATTTAAGAGATCCTGCAAGCGATGAAGTATTAGCAAAAATCGGTGAAATGATTACTGCTGATATGCTAAATGTTATTAATGATCTTAAAATTAAAAATGTTAACGTATTAGTAATCAATCCTCAATCCGGTCCATATATAAGGAACACCTTATTTGCTGATAAAAATCAGGATCGTGAGGCAGCATTATGTGATATTTTCAGAGTTCTAAGACCAGGTGAACCTGCTAATATCGAAGCGGCTGAAAGCCTGTTTTATAATTTATTCTTTGATGCGGAAAGATATGATCTTTCAGAAGTCGGGCGAATAAAAATGAATTCTAGGTTAGAGCTGAATATTTCTGAAGAAGTTACGGTTTTAACAATTGATGATATTAAAAATATCGTAAGAGTTTTAGTAGAGCTTAAAGACGGTAAAGGTATCATAGACGATATTGATCATTTAGGTAATAGAAGGGTTAGATCGGTAGGTGAATTGATAGAAAATCAATTTAGAATAGGTTTAGTCCGAATGGAAAAATCTGTAATTGAAAGGATGTCGGCAGGTGATGTTGATACCGTAATGCCTCATGATTTAGTAAATTCTAAAATTTTAGTTTCAGTAGTAAAAGAATTTTTTAGTACCTCCCAATTATCCCAATTTATGGATCAAACAAATCCATTATCGGAAATAACTCATAAAAGAAGGCTGTCGGCACTCGGCCCCGGAGGTCTTAGTCGAGATCGAGCAGGTTTTGAGGTGCGTGACGTACATCCGACTCATTACGGTCGTATTTGTCCTATTGAAACACCTGAAGGTCAGAATATCGGGTTAATTAACTCTATGGCTACTTATGCTAGAATAAATAAACACGGTTTTATAGAGAGTCCGTATAGAAGAGTTAAAGATGGATGTGTAACCGATGAAGTGGTATATCTTTCTGCTATTGAAGAAGGTAAATACAAAATCGGACAAGCAAATTCTAAAGTTAATAAAGACGGAAAACTGCAAGGAGAGTTTATTAATTGCCGTGTTGAAGGCGGTAATTTTGTAATGGTAGAACCGTATGAGGTAGACTTCATTGATGTGACTCCTATGCAGGTAGTATCGGTTGCGGCTTCTCTTATACCTTTCTTAGAAAACGATGATGCTAACCGTGCTTTGATGGGTTCAAACATGCAAAGACAAGCCGTTCCTTTAATTAAAACGGATGCACCTTTTGTAGGTACCGGAGTTGAAGGGGTAGTAGCTAAGGATTCCGGAGCGTCAGTGCTTGCATTACATGACGGTATTGTTGAGCAGGTAGATTCAAATAGAATCGTGATTAGAACTCTAGAACAAAAAGTTGACGGTTCTCCTTCGGTTGATATTTATAACTTACTAAAATTCCAAAAATCCAATCATAATACTTGTATAAATCAAAAGCCTTTAGTTAAGGTCGGTCATTACGTTAAGAAAAACGATATTATAGCTGACGGTCCTAGTACGGATAACGGTGAAATTGCTTTAGGTAGAAACGTGCTTGTGGCTTTCTTACCTTGGAACGGTTATAATTTTGAAGATTCCATTTTAATATCCGAACGTATAGTAAAAGAGGATGTATTTACATCTATTCATATTGAAGAGTTTGAAGTAATAGCTAGAGATACACGCCTTGGTCCTGAAGAAATTACCCGTGATATACCGAATGTAAGTGAAGAAGCGTTGCGTCATCTTGATGAGGTCGGAATAATTTATATAGGTGCAGAAGTAAAAGCCGGTGATATTTTAGTCGGAAAAGTAACACCGAAAAGTGAATCGCCTATTACTCCTGAAGAGAAGCTACTACGTGCTATTTTCGGGGAAAAAGCTTTTGACGTAAAAGATTCATCGCTGCATGTACCTTCCGGAGTTAGCGGAACTGTAGTAGAAGTAAGGGTATTTTCTCGTAGAGGTGTAGAAAAAGACCAGCGAGCTATTGCTATTGAAAAACAACAAATTGAAAAATTAGCAAAAGACAGAGACGATGAATTAGAAATTATTGAGCATTTTGTGTTTAGTTGGCTTGAAAAGCTTTTAGTAGGGCAGGTGATTGTTAACGGTCCTAAGCAAGTAAAAGTAGGACAAACTATTACTACTGAAATGCTAAAAGGCTTATCTAAAGGGCAATTTTGGCAGATTACCGTGGAAGATGCAAATGTAATGAATGAAGTAGAGCAGATAAAGACTCATTATGATGAGAAAAAAGAGGCTCTTGATAAAAGATTTGCTACTAAGGTAGAGAAATTGCAAAGTGGTGATGATTTACCTCAGGGAGCTTTAAAAGTAGTAAAAGTATTTATTGCAACTAAGCATAAATTACAACCCGGGGATAAAATGGCAGGAAGACACGGAAATAAAGGTGTTATTTCACGTATCGTACCTGAAGAGGATATGCCGTTTTTAGAAGATGGAACTGTGGTAGATATCGTTCTTAATCCTCTAGGTCTTCCGTCCCGTATGAATATAGGACAGATTTTAGAAACGCATCTTGGGTGGGCATCAATAAATTTAGCAAAAAAAATATCTACCTTAGTAAAGGAATATAAAAATAAACATATAGGTATTGAGCAGATTAAGAAATTCTTAATTGAACTGTATGGAGAAAATATTAATTCTATACTTGAAAGACCGGAAGAAGAGATTATCTCTTTTTGTAAGAAAGTAAGTAAAGGCGTACATTTTGCAACTCCTGTATTTGACGGAGCAAAAGTTCAGGACGTTAAAGATATGCTAAAGCTTGCCGGTCAAGACCCTTCAGGACAAGTGAAATTAATTGACGGTAGAACCGGTGAATATTTTGACCGTCTAGTAACCGTCGGACAGAAATATTTGCTGAAATTGCATCATTTAGTCGATAATAAAATTCACTCCCGTTCTATAGGACCTTATAGCTTAGTAACGCAGCAACCGCTTGGCGGTAAGTCTCATTTCGGTGGACAGCGTTTCGGGGAAATGGAATGCTGGGCATTACAAGCTTACGGTGCAGCTTATACGTTACAGGAAATGTTAACGGTTAAGTCGGATGATGTAAACGGTAGGATCAAAACTTATGATTCTATAGTACGCGGTGAAAATAATTTTGAATCAGGCATTCCTGAATCATTTAATGTTATGATAAAAGAATTTAGATCTTTATGTCTTAACGTAAAGCTTGAAGTAACTTCAAGTTAAGAAAGATAGGTCAGTTAAACAGATAAAAAACTTGTTTTTTATCTGTTTAACTGGATTCCCGCTTTTGCGGGAATAACATATAGGGTGCAATAAGAACTCTTGGTAGACGAAGGTCGATTTCAAAAAGAGCTAGGAGTTCACAAGGCGAGGAGCAGAGCGTCGTATACTTAATACGTGAGCACCGCAGAACTTGTAGAACGACAACGCCAATTTTTGAAATTCACCGAGTATATACGAGTAATTTTTAAGGAAAAGTATTTATGAGCGTAGTAAATTTTTACGGACAATTAAGTAATACTCAACAATTTGATCAGATAAGGATTAATATCGCAAGTCCCGATCAGGTACGTTCGTGGTCTTTCGGTGAAGTAACAAAACCTGAAACAATTAACTATCGAACTTTTAAACCTGAGAAAGATGGTTTATTTTGTGCAAGAATTTTTGGTCCAGTAAAAGATTATGAATGTCTCTGCGGTAAATATAAGCGGATGAAAAACCGTGGAATTACGTGTGAGAAGTGCGGCGTTGAAGTTACGGTTTCTAGAGTAAGACGTGAAAGAATGGGGCATATTGAACTTGCAGCTCCCGTTGCTCATATTTGGTTTTTAAAGTCGCTACCTTCAAGAATTAGTACACTTCTTGATATGACAATGCGAGATGTAGAAAAGATTCTTTATTTTGAAAATTATGTAGTAGTTGACCCAGGGCTATCGATTTTACAAAAAGGCGAACTCTTAACAGAGGAAGAATTACAGAAAGCAAAAGATAAGTACGGTGAAGATGCATTTACTGCCTCTATAGGTGCAGAAGTAATACAACAAATGCTTAAAGAGCTTGATTTTTCAAAGTTAAAGCAAGAATTATACGAGGAATTACAAACCACTTCTTCAGAAATCAAAAAGAAAAAATTAGTAAAGCGTTTAAAATTAGTAGAGGATTTTTTAGAGTCGGAAAACAAGCCAGAATGGATGATTATGGATGTTTTACCGGTTATTCCTCCTGAAATTAGACCGCTTGTTATGCTTGACGGCGGAAGATTTGCTACTTCAGACTTAAATGAACTTTATAGAAGAGTAATTAATAGAAATAATCGTTTAAAGAAATTAATAGAGTCAAAAGCTCCTGATATAATAGTCAGAAACGAAAAAAGAATGTTACAAGAAGCGGTGGATGCGTTATTTGATAACGGTCGTCGCGGTAGAGCAGCGAAAAATGCTAATAAGCGTCCATTTAAGTCATTAAGTGATATGCTTAAAGGTAAGCAGGGGCGTTTCCGTCAGAACTTGCTAGGTAAGAGGGTTGATTATTCAGGACGTTCAGTTATCGTGGTAGGACCTGAGCTTAAACTTCACCAGTGCGGTTTACCTAAAAAAATGGCTCTGGAGTTATTTAAGCCGTTTATTTATTCTAAGCTTGAGTTGTACGGCATCGCTACAACTATTAAAGCTGCTAAAAGAATGGTGGAAGCTGAAAAATCCGAAGTGTGGGACGTGCTTGAAGAGGTAATTAGAGAGCATCCGGTTTTACTTAATAGGGCTCCGACGTTACATAGGCTTGGTATTCAAGCATTTGAACCGCTATTAATTGAAGGTAAAGCGATCCAGCTTCATCCGCTTGTGTGTGCTGCGTTCAATGCGGATTTTGATGGTGATCAGATGGCAGTACATATCCCGTTATCGATTGAAGCACAGCTTGAAGCTAGGGTATTTATGATGTCTACAAATAATATCTTAAGCCCCGCAAACGGTCGTCCTATCATTGTACCGGATAAAGATATAGTGCTTGGTTTATATTATCTAACCCTTGCATTTGATAATGAAGTAGGCGCAGGGATGATGTTCTCAGATTTAGCTGAGATGGAACATGCTTTATATAATAAATTTATAACTATTCATACAAGGATAAAATATCGTAGAAATCAGTTAAATGCCGAAGGTAAAATGGTTCCTGTTATCATTGATACTACTTACGGTAGGTTAATGGTCGGTGAGTTATTACCTTCTAACCCTAATATAGAATTCAAGTTTATTAATAAACCACTAACTAAAAAAGACATATCATTAGTTATAGATTTAGTTTATCGTCACTGCGGTCAAAAAGCTACGGTAATTTTTGCCGATCAGCTAATGAAACTAGGTTTTAAATATGCTTGTTCTTCAGGTATTTCTTTTGGAATGGACGATATGGTAGTACCGGAATCTAAGAGTACTCATATCAACGAAACTCAGCTTGAAATAAAAGAATTTGAACAACAATATTCAAACGGTTTAATTACTTACGGAGAGAAATATAATAAAGTAATCGATGCTTGGTCAAGATGTACCGATAGAGTAGCAAACGACATGATGAAAGAGATTGCTACGCCGCCGGTTAGTGATGATCCAAATCATCAGAAAATAAATGCTATATATATGATGGCTATTTCCGGAGCAAGAGGTTCTTTCCAGCAAATTAAGCAGCTAGGCGGTATGCGAGGTTTAATGACCAAATCGAACGGTCAAATTATACAAACTCCTATTATCTCTAACTTTAAGGAAGGATTAACTGAATTTGAGTGTTTTAATTCTGCTAACGGAATGCGTAAAGGGCAAATAGATACGGCTTTAAAAACGGCAAGCTCAGGTTACTTAACAAGAAAATTAGTAGATGTTGCACAAGATTGTATTATTACTGAAAAAGATTGTGGAACTGATAAAGGAATTGAAGTTAAGAGTGTTATTGAAGGCGGAGAAGTTATAGTACCTTTAGCTGAAAAGATTTTAGGTCGTACTGCTGCTATTGATATATTTCATCCGGTAACTAATGCTCTAATTCTCAATAAAGGCGAGCTTATTAATGAAGCAAAGTTAGAGCAGATTGAGTCGGCAGGACTCGACAGAATTATGATAAAATCCGTATTAACCTGTGCAAGTACTACCGGTATATGTAGCATATGTTACGGTAGGGATCTTGCTACCGGTACATTAGTATCGGAGGGTGAAGCAATTGGGGTTATTGCTGCTCAATCTATCGGTGAACCGGGTACGCAGCTTACAATGAGAACTTTCCATATCGGAGGAGCGGCAACAAAAGGTGCTGAGGTTTCTTCCGTAGACGCTTCCTATGACGCAAAAGTGAAAATTATAAGCCGTAACGTTGTTATTAATTCCGAAGAACGCAAAATTGTTATGAGCCGAAATTGTGAATTATTATTGCTTGATAATAACGATAATGAAAAAGCTCGTCATAAAATTCCATATGGTGCTAGATTACTTGTTGATGACGGTGATATGGTGATTAAAACTCAAAAACTAGCAGAATGGGATCCTTATACTATACCGATTATCACGGAGAAGTCAGGTAAAGTTTTATTCAAAGATATGGTTGAGGGTATTTCTATTCGTGACGTAACTGACGAAGCTACCGGAATACCGAGTAAAGTTATTATTGAATCAAAGCAATATTCACGCGGTGCAGAATTACGCCCGCGTATACAGCTTTTAGATGCTAAAGGTGAAGTTATCACCTTATCAAATGGTTTAGAAGCTAGATATTACTTGCCGGTTGGAGCAGTTTTAAGCGTAGAAGACGGAATACAAATATCGGTAGGTGATATCATTGCACGTATACCGAAAGAATCAACCACTACTAAAGATATTACCGGTGGTTTACCGAGAGTTGCCGAGCTTGTAGAAGCAAGACGCCCTAAAGATCATGCAGTTATTGCCGAAATTGACGGTAGAGTAGAATTTGGTAAAGACTATAAATCTAAAAGACGTATTATTATACATCCGATTGATGAAACAATGTCTATTGAGTATATGGTACCAAAAGGCAAGCATGTTGTAGTTAACGAAGGTGACTTTGTTAAAAAAGGTGATTTATTGATTGACGGTAATCCGGTACTTCAAGATATTTTAAAAGTAATGGGCGTAGAGGTTCTTGCAAATTATATTGTTAAGGAGGTTCAAGCCGTTTATCGTCTACAAGGTGTAAAGATTGATGATAAGCACATAGAAGTTATTATCCGTCAGATGTTACAAAAAGTAGAGGTTACAGATTCAGGCGGAACTACGTTATTAGCAGGTGAAAAAATAGATAGACATGAATTTGATGAGATAAATGAAAAAGCTATGAAAAACGGTTTAAAACCTGCTGAAGCACAATTAATATTACAAGGTATTACTAAAGCTTCTCTGCAAACTAGATCATTTATCTCTGCGGCATCATTCCAAGAGACTACTAGAGTTTTAACTGAAGCAGCTATTGCCGGTAAAGTAGATAAGTTGCGAGGACTAAAAGAAAACGTGATAGTTGGACGATTAGTACCTGCTGGAACCGGTTACTTTATGAATAAAATGCGTAAAGCAGCCGTAAAGCTTGATGAAGAGAATGTATAAATATACTAAGATAGAACTTGAAAAATTGGCTGTGTCGTCTTTGTAAGTCCTAGGATGCTGAACGTTTAATATACGCTCCGCTCCTCGACTTACAGACTCTTTGCTCTTTTCCAAGTTGATCTTCGTATGTACCGGATAGTTTATAAAAAACCCGTCATTGCGAGCCAGCATTTATGCTGGCGTGGCAATCTCATAAAATAATAACAAACTCCTGAGCTGGCTTCGTCAATTACTTTGTAATTTCCTCGCAATGATGGGGTGGTATCCACGCAACAATGCCTTCCTAACTAGAAGTGGGAATCCAGAAAAATAACCTTACTACGCATTATTGACAAAAAAAACCTATAAAAACTTGGTTTTTATAGGCTTTTTCTTATTTTCCGCTTGCAGAAATGACTCTTTAATAACAAACAATCGGTGCTATTAAAGCTCGTAGGTTTGACCTAAATGAGATACTGGTTGTTCAAAGATATACGTATTATTGTTATCATAATTATAATTACCGTATAATTGTAATCTTGCTAAAGAATCTTCATATTGGAAGTTTTTAAGTGTTTCTTGATTTTTAGATATCTGAATTTCTGCTAAACAATGTTCAACATAAATTTTCAGTACTTTTTGACGAATTTCATCATGTAAAGTGTTTAACATGAGTAAGTTTACTAATGGGTTAATACCATTATTTGCATTAGTAATAATCGTAGCTTCTTCGTGTTTTTGATCAATAGACATCTTTCCAAACTTCGCTTCTAGAGGTAATTTAGACGTCGATCCGGTACTCGCATCCTCACGTATGTCTATATACGCTGCGGTGCTGCGTTCCGTATCTCTTTTAAATTCCTCTCTATAAGCTGGCTTAGAAAGATGTCTAACAGGTAATTCAGAAATTAAAGACTCTTCATTTCTTACTTCTACCTTCTCTATTTTAAGATTTTCTGATTCAGCATTGACTTTTTTTTCAAAATTTATCTCTGGGAAAAGTGCTGTCACATCCGTTATTTCAAGTTTTCCTCCTTTTTTACCTACTTCATAAGCTTTAGCAATAATTTGTTTATAAATAACGTCAATTAGTGCTCGTTTTGTTTGTATTTCATCAGAATAGTTAATGCCTCCTTCATTCCAAAACTTTACTATTTTAAACAAAGTAGGAATATATTTACCGGCCTTTGCTAAAAATTTTTTTATAAATGTAGGTTCAGTAGGTTCACTAAGAGAGATTAATGTAGGATTTTCTTCATATTGTCTAAATACATACTCGACAATTTTAGGTATATTTTGATCTGATTCTACTTCGTCAGGTAAGCCGTGTAATATTTTTTTGGCTGTTGCTTGACCAATCTTCTTATGCAAAATATTAACCCCGACCCATGTCCATGCCGGAGGATGAGCCGTAAAACAAAACTTTGTTATATAAACTGCTAGCGATATAGGTAGAGATAATAACTTTAAATAGTTAAGGCAAGTATATCGTATTGGATGAGGCGTGAGACTATAAATCGCACCCATATCTTGGTTTAGCTCACATGATGCTTTAATCATTTTATACTTCTGCTTAATTAAATGAGAAGTGATGTCATGTACTGGCATATTATTACTTAAAATTTAACTAATTAGTCAGTAAGATATAAAAAACTTTAACATTTGTCAAATGCTATTTTATGAGATGTTGTTTTAAATCAATTATAATACTTGCAAAGTTTTATCAAGATAAATAGAATGATCCAAAGTCAAAGATAATATAAGGAGTAAGTATGCTTAACATAAACTTTGTGAATGAAGAATCATCTACTAATCAAGGTCTAGTAGTTTTTATTGATGAACAGTTAAAGCTTGATAGTAATTTAATAGGACTTGATCAACAACATCATGGATTAATTTCTAAAACTATTCAGAATAAACTGCAATTTACTGGTAAATATGGACAGATCAAGGTTATTCCGTCCGTCATTAAATCAGGCGAGGTTAGATATTTGATAATAGCAGGTCTTGGGAATGAAGAAAAATTAACTGAAGCAAAAATTGAAGAGTTAGGCGGCAAAATCTTACAGCATGCAACCGGTTGTAAAATTTCTACTATCGGCTTAAAACTTACAAATAGAATTAGCAGGTTTACATCTCAAACATTTGCATCTTTAGTTGCTAGCGGTGCGTTTCTTGCTTCTTACAAATTTGATAAATATAGAACTACCTTAAAAGAAGCAGAGAAGTTCGCAGTAGAGTCAATTGAAATTTTTACCGATAATAGCACTGAAACGGCAAAATTATTTGAAATCAAAAAATTAATTGCTGAAGCAGTATTTTTTACAAGAGATATAAGTAATGAACCGTCAAATATTAAAACTCCTCAAGTTTATGCCGAAAGAATAGTTGATATACTTGAACCGCTAGGGGTAGATGTTGATGTTATCGGTGAACGTGAGATGAAAAACCTTGGTATGGGAGCATTACTTGGTGTGGGGCAAGGTTCACAAAACGAGTCAAAGTTAGTGGTGATGGAATATAAAGGCGGCAGTAAAGATGCTCCGACTATTGCTTTGGTCGGTAAAGGAGTGATTTTTGATACAGGAGGTATTTCATTAAAACCGTCAAGTGATATGCACTTAATGAGATACGATATGGGAGGTTCTGCAGTAGTTGTGGGTACCATCATTGCGGTTGCCGGTCAAAAATTACCTATAAATATAGTTGGTGTTGTAGGGCTTGTCGAAAATATGCCGTCCGGTAATGCACAGCGTCCAGGGGATGTAGTAACTACCATGTCAGGGCAAACTGCCGAAGTTTTAAATACCGATGCAGAAGGGCGTTTAGTACTTGCTGATGCTGTTTGGTATGCACAAGAAAAATTTAAGCCTAAATGCGTGATTGACGTTGCAACTCTAACAGGAGCAATAACCGTAGCACTTGGTAATACATATGCTGGTTGTTTTTCCAATAATGATGAGTTAGCTGATAAGTTAATAAAAGTAGGGGAAGAAGTTAATGAAAAACTTTGGAGAATGCCGCTGCACGATGAGTACGATGCAATGATTAACTCCGACATAGCTGATATGGCAAATATCGGGAACGTACCGAGAGCTGCCGGAAGCTGCATAGCTGCACATTTCATTAAACGTTTCATTAAAGATGGAGTAGATTGGGCTCATTTAGATATAGCAGGCGTTGCAAATAGTAATAAAGCTTCAGCACTCGGTCCTAAGGGGGCAGTAGGATACGGTGTGAGATTACTAGAGAAATTTATCAAAGAATATACTTAAATGCTATTCTTGCGTTGCATTGCCCGCATGGATACCGAGTCGTCATTGCGAGCAGCCGTAGGCTGCGTGGCAATCTCGTTAAATATCCTGAGATTGCTTCGTCAATTACTTACATAATTTTCTCGCAATGATGGAAAAGCCTATCCACATAGGCAATACTGAGCTAAGAATAACATTAAACTTCGTCTATTTACTATTCGTTTATTCTGAATATAATTATGAACACAATAAATAAACCTTATATATTTGTTATAGGTAATGAGAAAGGTGGAGCAGGCAAAACTACCTGTTCTATGCATCTAATAATCGCCCTGCTTTATCAAAATTATTCGGTAGTAAGTATAGATACCGATTCACGTCAAAGTTCGTTAACGAATTATTTAAAAAATCGAGATTTATATAATAAACAAAATCCTGATAAACCTGTATTAGTACCGAAACATTTTCATATATCGGAAAGCGAAGTAGAAGAGCAAGCAAAGAGTTTTGAGCAAATACTCAAAAATAATCAGGATGTCGATTATATAGTGATTGATACCCCAGGCAGTCATACTCCTTTATCAAGGGTTGTTCATTCTTACGCCGATACAATTATTACACCGATTAATGATAGTTTTCTAGATTTAGACGTAATAGCAAAAGTCGATAGCAAGGATGAAATTATTAGCCCATCAATATATAGTCAAATGATTTGGGAGCAGAAAATGGAACGTGCTAGTCGTGATAGAATTAGTATAGATTGGGTAATACTTCGTAATCGTTTAAGTAATCTTGATGCATTAAATAAAAGACGCGTAGGAAATGTATTAGCTAAACTTGCTAAAAGAATTGACTTTAAACTCGCAGAAGGATTTAGTGAACGTGTAATATATAGGGAGTTATTTTTACAAGGTCTAACATTACTTGATCTAAAAACTGCAAAATATGATAGAGCATTTAATAGCTCACACGTGCTTGCACGTCAAGAATTACGAAATTTTTTAGACTTTCTAGGTATTAAGTCTGCATTCAAAGGTTAATTTCTATTAAAGTTTTTCTTGTATAAAGTTAAAATATATATATAATGTGCAAAATTAATATGTTTTCACTTTATAAGAGAAACAAATGCCAAATATTGCTGAAAATATTTCAAAACTACCGGCAGAACAAGAAAAAGTTAATAAGCTTGTTGATCAATATAAAAATTTAACTCCGGAAGAACAAAAAATTGTTGATAGAAAACTTAAGTCACATTTTACAAAAGAAGAGCTAAAACAAGATGAGCTTAAATCAAGAATGAATAGGATACGTAGTAATTTGTCTAAGCAAGACCAAGAAAAACTACAAGCAGGTAATAATTCTATAGGTGAAATAGCAAAAGATGTATTATCGTTAGTTAAAGGAATAATAAATCTAGTCGAAAATGTTGCAGAGATAATTAAAAATCCTAAGAAAGCAATATATGAATGGATTAAAGGTGAGTTAAATCAAGTAAAACCTCAACAACAAAATTATCAGCAACGCCCATCAAAGCCAAAAGCTGCTGCAATCTCAAGATAAAACTTTGGCAAGATAAATTTTTAGTTTTTATTTGCGAAAATTTGCGATTTTATGTATATAATATAGGTGAAATCGTATAATAAAAAAATAAAAATGCATAAATACAGAACTCATAATTGTAACGAATTACAAATATCTGATGTAGAAAAAGAAGTTAAGCTATCCGGTTGGGTACATAGAAGAAGAGATCACGGGAATCTAGTTTTTATAGATTTACGTGATCATTACGGTATAACTCAAATCGTGTTTACCGATCAAAACCCTCAGCTTATGGAGGATGCAAGTCGTTTGCGTTATGAGTCGGTAATTACGGTAAGGGGTACAGTTGTAGCAAGATCAGAGGACACGATTAATAATACGCTTCCGACAGGTCATGTTGAAGTGCTAGCTGTGGAATTTAGTGTTGAGTCAGTTGCGGACACTCTACCTTTTGTTATTAATACCGAAAAAGACGCTCCCGAAGAGTCTAGGCTTAAACATCGTTTTTTAGATCTTAGACGTAAGAAATTACATAATAATATAATACTCCGCTCACAAATTATTTCTCATATTCGTCATTTGATGACGGCAAGCGGTTTTACCGAATTTCAAACTCCGATTTTAACAGCAAGCTCACCTGAGGGGGCTAGGGATTTTTTAGTACCGAGTAGAATGCATCCGGGTAAGTTCTATGCATTACCGCAAGCACCTCAGCAATTCAAGCAGTTATTGATGGTATCAGGCTTTGATCGTTATTTCCAAATTGCTCCTTGTTTTCGGGATGAAGATGCAAGAGCCGATAGATCACCCGGCGAGTTTTATCAGCTAGATGTAGAAATGTCGTTTGTTACACAGGAAGATGTATTTAGTACTATTGAGCCTGTGATGTATGATTTATTCACTAAATTCACGGATAAGAAAGTATCAGAGACTCCTTTCGTTTGTATTCCATATAATGAATCTATGCTAAAATACGGCTCTGATAAGCCTGATTTACGTAACCCTATTATAATTGCCGATGTAACTGAGATATTTAGAGATTCCGATTTTACAATCTTTAGAGAGAATATTAAAAAAGGTAGCATAGTTCGTGCAATTCCTGCACCTAAGGCAGCTGCACTGCCTCGTAGTTTCTTCGATAAAATGATAGAGTTTGCGATATCAGAAGGAGCAAGTGGACTTGGCTATATTCAGTTTAGTGAAACCGGTGAAGCAAAAGGACCGATAGTAAAATTCTTAAGCCCGCAGCAATTAGAGAGTCTAAAAGCTACAGCTAGTATTAGTAACGGTGATGCTGTATTTTTCGCTAGCGATAAGAAAGAGAAAGCTGCTAAACTTGCCGGTAAGGTTAGAATAAGACTTGGTGAAGAGCTTGATTTACTTGAAAAAGATTGTTTTAAATTTTGCTGGATTACCAATTTTCCATTCTATGAGTTAAATGAAGAAACAGGAAAAATTGATTTTAGCCATAATCCGTTTTCTATGCCGCAGGGCGGAATAGATGCTTTAGAGCAAGCTAAAACCACTGAAGAGTTATTAGAACTTACCGCATACCAATATGATATTGTTTGTAACGGTATTGAACTGTCCAGCGGTGCTATTAGAAACCATAAGCCGGAAATTATGTATAAAGCGTTTTCCATAGCAGGTTATAGTGAAGAGGAAGTTGATAAGAGATTTGGAGGGATGATTAGAGCATTTAAGTTTGGAGCTCCACCACATGGTGGAATAGCCCCCGGTATTGATCGAATCGTTATGCTGCTTGCGGAAGCAACAAATATAAGGGAAATAATTGCGTTTCCTTTAAACCAACAGGTTGAAGATTTACTAATGAACGCCCCAAGCTATGTAGAGGATAAAGCTCTAAAAGAGCTAAGCATTATGCTCTCACCGTCTGCTAGAAAAAATGCAGAAAAAGAATAAGAATTTATAGTTGTTGTATGTTATTATGTCATACCGTAACTTGGCCTATAGTATGTCATTTCTAGCTAAAAGCGGCAGTCCAGTAACTATTAATCTCATCCTGCGACTTGATCGCAGGATCTAGTCTTTTTTAAATTTTTTTCTAGATACCGTGGTCAAGCCATGGTATGACAGCGAAAAGTACTGGATTGCCGCTTTTAGCTAGAAATGACATTAGGACTATGCAACGACTCTGTGACTGCTCGCAATGACGTTTAAGGCATACACTCAATAATGCTTACTTTTGTTGATGTCTTTCCTTCCTAGCTTGTAATTTAGAGAATGCGATTCCTTTTACCGTTTCTACTCTTTTTGTTTGGAGTCCTTCGCTCTTTTCACAAAAATTTCCTACCTTGTAATATATAGTATCTTTAGAATTTAACTTGAAAGATTTAGCATTTAATAAGTTGGTCGTGTTTTCGATATTATCCTGATATTTTAAATTTTTCTTTATACCCTCAATATCTTGCTCGGTAAGATAATTTTTTTTAGCGCTTTCATTATATTGTTGTAGAATTTTGCTACTGCTTTATCGGTTACGTTTTTAGTTGTTGCCTGCTTTGTAAAATCAACAATTAGTGATGCCAATTTTTCGTCTGTAGATTTGTCTTGTATACGCATTGATTTTGCAGGATCAGAAATTTGTACTTCTAATTTATCTGTCTTAACCTCAACTTCTTGTTTTTTCCATTTTCCGTCCAAATCTTTGTTCCATTGTTGTTCCTTGATTATTTCTTTTTTCAAGCCTATAGAAATTTTAATTTGGTAATTATTTTCATACGCCCACTCTTTAGCATCTTTACCTTCAATTGTAATGTTATTATCTATTGCATAGAGTACCGGGTCTTTTACAGGTGAATTAGCGAAAGCCTCTAACCAACCACCATTGTTAAATTCAGGTAAAACATTACTGAATTTTGTTACTATCTCAGTTCCTTTGGCCACTTCTTGCATATTAACAAGATTTTTTTTATACTGCCTTTATAGTGTTTTCTCAAATCATCAAAATTTTTAATATTAGTGGATAACGCAATATTTTTTGGATCAAACCCAGCTTTTTTTAATTCATCAATTTTTTGATCAACTATTGCTTCTATCTGTTTCTCATCAAATTGACTTATCATTTGATTTAACAATTCGCTATATTTATCGATACTAAATGAGAAATTACCTGCTTTAATAGCAGCACTGTAGCCCCACACCAGGATGTGCAAACATCTTAACTGTTGATTGAATCATACTGCCAAAATTCTTATGAAATGCTAAAAAAGAGCGACCATGATCAATTTTGGTTATTGTTTTACCATCCTGCACCATTAAATTACCAGCATGATAATCTACTTCCACCAGCATATGACAAGTAGCTATGGCTTTTTCAAATCCTTTCAACTTTTTTAAATTTTGATCATTAGCTCTGACTCTAGTTTGACCTGATAAACCGGAAAATTCTGTTAGTGTTACAGCATTATCAAAAAATTTAGAACGTACATAAAGTGAATCAGGGTGTTTTTCATCCGCTGTTACCAGCCCTTCTTTTGGTGCACGATCATGTAATAAAAATTGATACATGGTAGAGCCTATTAATTCTTGTACTCCGTCTCTTCGGTCAGCAATAGCCTGTTTTTGTGCCTTATTATCTTGTATTTTTTGGCATGCAGCATGAGTTTTATAAAAATGTTTTAAAATAAAAGTATTACCGGCGTTATCTTTAGCAACATAACCGGCCGAGACTCCTGCTGCCTTTTTTCCTTTCCCCTCAAACTCAGCTTGCTGTGCCACCCTCTTATCACGTAGCATAGCATAAATTGCTTTTTTAGGGTCATTAGGATTTCTTATTTCTTCAAGTTTTCTGTAATCTGTGTTATATCGGCTATCATCTAATCCAACCTGTTATTCAATTGCCTCTGCCATAACTAAATTCTGTAAAAGAGGTGCATCGATTATTTCCCTTAATTCCTTGTTTTTATCTCCTGGAAACGAGTTTTTTATTATTGTTGTAACTTTAGCTAAATCCTTAGTGTTTAAATCGGCTAGGGCCATATAGCTAATATATAGGCTTTCAGCAGTAGGAGATTGGTCATTAGAAAGGTCAATAACAGATTCGGTAATGTCTTCGCAGGCTCTAGATATTTTGGCATTCAATTCTGTATCGTTAGTTTTCAGGGCTTTAAAAAGTTGCTCTTGTAATAATAACTCCTGTTGAGTTTTCTCTTTAGACATAAAAATAACCTGATTAATATTAACTAATAGTGAAAAAGTGTTGTTGCGTGGGTCAAAATCCTCCTCATTGTGAGGAAATCGCGTAGCAATTGACGAAGCAATCCAGTAAACATTCTGATTTACAGAATTTTTTTATTATTTTTTCTGGATTACCGAGTTCGCTGCGACCGCTTGCAATGACGATTCGATATCCACGCAACAATGTCACGTGGGAATGACATTGAATAAGTTTTCCAAGTCGTGCAACAAGGCCCCCGCTTTTGCGGGGATATAACATCGAGGTCTTTTTAAAAACTATTCAGTACTATAGATTTGATCGTAATATAACAATGAAAAAACCGAAGCAATGAAATAAAATCATGACTTTGCAAGAATGATACCAATTAATCTCTTCTATTGCCTAAAAATCTTATTAAATATAGGAAAAGATTTATAAAATCTAAATATAAGGTAAAGGCTGCCATAATAGAAAGCTTTTGTCCTACTTCATCGTTTTCTGCCATGTAATACATAGACTTAATCTTTTGAGTATCCCAAGCAATTAATCCCATAAATATTACGATTCCAATAAGAGAGGTAGCAAAAGAAAGAGCTGAGCTTTTTAGAAACAAGTTGACTAATGAAGCAATGATAAGACCTATAAGACCCATTGCAAAAAATGAACCCATAGATGTTAAATCTCTACTTGTACTATAACCGTATAAACTCATTGCTCCAAAAACGGAAGAGCAAATAAAGAAAGTACGAGCTATTGATGCACCGGTATAAATAAGAGCTAAATATGCAAGCGACATACCGGTTAAACCGGCATAAACCCAAAATAATATTTGTGCCGTTTGCAGGTTCATTCGTCCGAAGCCCATAAAGAAATATAAAGCAATACCGAGCGGAGCAAACATTATAATAGTACCGAAACCTGTTTGAAACATTAAATTATAAATAGGCTCAACTGATATAGTCGTTACGGCTGCTACACCGGTTAGTAAAAGTGCTAAAGCCATATAATTATATACTTTAAGCATGTATTTTCTTAAGCCTTCATCAAAAGTTTTATTTTTTGAGGTGGCAGTTAAAGTTTTTGTATAATCGATCATAAGTAACCTTAGGATTATGTTATTTACATAATAAATATAGCCTCTTAAAGGTATTTTTTCAAGCTATATTAATTATATTTTATAAATATCTTGCATTGAATATAAAGCAGAAGGTTTATCTTGTAGCCAAATAGCGGCTTTAATTGCACCAATAGAAAAAGAATTTTTATTCAGAGCTTCGTGTTTTAAGGTGATTATTTCATCGTCACCTAGGAAAGATATTTCATGTATACCGTGAACATTTCCACCACGAAGCGAGGAAATACCTATTTCTTTTGCGCTTCTTAGTCTATTACCACGATTAAATGTTATATTTAATCCTTTTTTGCTTGCAATTGTTTCAGCAAGCATAACAGCAGTTCCTGAGGGTGAATCTTTTTTATTACGGTGATGCGTTTCTAGAATTTCAACATCGTAATCATCTAGTATTTTTGTTACTTTTTTAGCTAGATAGCTAAGCAAATTAGCTCCTATACTCATATTTGCAGAATATAAAACAGGTAAAGTTTGAGCTGCTTTTTCTAAAAGCTTAAAATGTTGAGGTTGGAGACCTGTGGTTCCGATTACTAATTTTGTATTATGTTTTAATGCATAATGAATTAATTTTTCTAATATTTCAGGGGTAGAAAAATCGATGATCACATCAGAATTTTTACAAAAATTATCTAAATTATCTAAATTATTAGTACTATTAAATTTTGCTGAAATTTTGCAATCTTTAAATTTATCTATTCTCTCTAGAATGGTTTCTCCCATTTTGCCGGTAGAACCACTAAGACCGATATTTAACATATTGGCAATGTATACTCCTAATAAATGAACAGTAAGTAGACGAAGTTTAATTTGGACAAGAGCAAGGAGTCTAAAGTCCTTGGATTGCAGTGTATACTTAATATAGTTCGAACCGCAGATCTTATTAGACGACGCCAATTTTTCAAATTAAACTAGGTTCTGTGAATATTTCTAATTGATTGGCTATTTTGAGGTATTTTTTAGCGAAAATTAATAAGATTTTTGCTGGAATAGTTACTTATATTTCAAAAAATCTTATAATTTGCAGCAAAAAATAACCAAAATTAAATCTTTGTATACGATTTATGAAAATATAATAGAGGCTTTAAATCATTTTTAATAGCGGTATTTATTACTTCACCGATAAATATAACATGATCACCTGCATCGTAAGAAGCATATTTATTACACTCTATATGATAAGTTGCACCGTTTATTAAAGGGCAATCAGTTTTATTGCCACGCTCATAATCAATTTTTGTAAATTTATTAGATTGTGATTTAGCAAAATGTTTTGAGATATCAATTTGATTCTCTGCTAAAATACTAATTGCAAACTTATCACTTTTTTGAAAACTGTTTATACTAAAAGAGTTTTTATTAAGGCAAAATAATATTAACGGCGGTTTTAAA
>NZ_AWXL01000004.1:0-44951 GCF_000485845.1 Rickettsia gravesii BWI-1
CCAAAAAGTTCGTTATTGCAATTTGTTGTTATAATAGTCACTCCCTGAGGGAGTCGGCTCATAGCATCTTTAAATTGACTTTCTGTTACTGTCCCAGCCATTTTTTCATAATTTTGTTAATGGTTCCGTCTTTTTTTAATGAATCGATTGCCTCATTAATTTCATTAATTAGTCCTGAGTTTTTAGACATGCCTATAGCAAAATCGGATGAAAATTCTTCTAAAGTACTGCTTTCTAAATTTGAATTATTTTCTTTTAATTTTTTACCTTGAAATTCCTCAGAAATAAGAGCATCTATGACTCTGGCTTTTAATTCTTCAATCAACATTAAATGATTTGCTAAAGAATGAACTTTAATATTTATCGTCTGTGATAGATCGTGTGCTTTTTTTTCTAAAACACTACCGAGTTGTACCCCTACTATTTTATTTTCTAGATCTTTGCTATTTTGTATATTATCGCCTGTTCTATATATTATGGCAAATCTTGCAGTAGCATAATTATCGGAAAAGCTGATATATTCGGCACGCTCCGGTGTTACGGAAAGCTCTGCCACCGCAACATCAATATTTTCACTAACCAAAGCTGCAAGTAAACCGTTAAAGTCGAAGTTTTTTATGATAACTTTTTTATTTAGACGTTTGCTTATTGCTTTGATAATATCAATATCAATCCCAACAATCTCTCCGTCTTGGATAAATTCATAAGGAGGATTATCTGCGGCAGTACCAACTATTAAAGTTTTTTCCGTTTCTTTTTTTTCACAAGAAACTAGTAAGCAAGATAGTAAAAATATTTTCAGAACTTTCATAAAAATAATGTTTTAAGTTTGAGTATGTTCTGTGTCATTCTATGAGGCATTGCCCTTGTTGTACAATCGTCATTGCAAGGAAAATTACGTAATAATTGACAAAGCAATCTCAGGATATTTGGCGAGATTGCCACGCAGTCTACGGCTGCTCGCAATGACGATGAAACCGAGCCATGCAACAAAGTCTATGGCTGCTCGCAATGACAGGAAAATCTATCCACGCGGGCAATACCTGCAAAGGAATAGCATCAAGAACTCAATTTCTCCTTTAAAAGCTGATTCACAAGCGTCGGATTAGCCTTACCGCCGGTTTTTTTCATTACCTGCCCTACAAAGAAACCGAATAATTTATCCTTACCACTTCTATAACCCTCTACTGATTCAGGATTTTCAGCTATTACCTCGTCAATTACCGTGTTTAGCACGTTATTATCCGAAACTTGTACAAGTCCTTTTTCTTCTACTATTTTATCAGGTGCTTTACCGGTTTCAAACATAATTTCAAAAACGGTTTTTGCAATTTTACCGGAAATAGTATCATTTTCTATTAAGTTTACCAGTTTTGCAAAGTTACTAGGGGTAATTTTGCATTCATTTATTCCTATCGATGCTTTATTTAATTGGCCGAACAATTCACTAGTTAGCCAATTAGTAAGCATTTTAGGGTTACATTCATTTGCTGCTTTCTCAAAATACCCAGCAACCGATTCATCGGCTACTATTACTTCGGCATCATATTTACTTAAGCTAAATTCCTTCGTATATTTTTCAATCTTTTGATCAGGTAGCTCAGGTAAATTTGCTTTTAGCTCATTTATTAACTCATCAGAAATAACAAGCGGTAATAAATCGGGATCAGGAAAATATCTATAATCAAGTGCTTCTTCTTTTAAACGCATAGTTCTTGTTTCGCCGCTATCGGCATTAAATAGGCGTGTTTCTTGAATTATTTCTTCACCGCTTTCAAGCAAGTCTACTTGTCTTTTAGCTTCAAATTCTATTGCTTTAATGATGTTACGAATTGAATTAATATTTTTAATTTCGCATCTTGTGCCGAGTGGTTCACCGCTACGTCTTACTGAAATATTAGCATCGCAACGCAGCGAGCCTTTTTCCATATCACCGTCACAGCTGCCAATATAACGTAACAAATTTCTTAGCTTTTTTACAAATTCAGCTGCTTCTTCCGGTGATGATATATCAGGTTCGGTCACAATTTCCATAAGCCCAATACCGGCACGATTCAAATCGATAAAACTGTAATGTGGTGATTGATCATGCATAGATTTACCCGCATCTTGCTCTAAATGTAAACGGTTAATACGAATAGTTTTAAGATCGCCGGTACTAGTCGGTATTTCCATAGTGCCGTTTTGCACTATAGGATAGTAAAATTGCGAAATTTGGTAACCTTGCGGCAGATCGGCATAAAAATAATTTTTACGATCAAATACCGAATATTTATTTATTTTAGCTTTAAGCCCAAGCCCTGTTTTAATTGCTTGGTGTACACAATGCTTATTTAATACCGGTAACATCCCGGGCATTGCTGCATCAACATAGGAAACCTGCGAATTTGGACTTGCTGCAAAAATAGTACTACTTCCTGAAAAAAGCTTAGATTTTGAGGAAATTTGAGCATGGATTTCAAGTCCTATTACATATTCCCATTTTCCCGTATTACCTTCAATATATGTCATAATTAAAAACCCTTTGGTTCAAATTTAATATGTTTTACACCTGACTCAATTGTCGATGCTACTTTCAAAACATTATATTCGTCTAATTGTTTACCTATAATCTGTATCCCAAGAGGTAAACCGCGTGCCGATAATCCAGCAGGAACCGATGCACAAGGTAAACCGGCTAAACTTGCAGGAATAGTAAATAAATCGTTTAAATACATAATAGTCGGATCATTTTGTTTTTCACCAATCTTAAAAGCTGCGGTCGGGGCAGCCGGTAATAAAATGGCATCAACTTTTGCAAAAGCATTATTAAAATCGTTTGCAACTAAACGACGTACTTTTTGAGCTTTTAAATAATATGCATCCATACCACTAGATGATAGCACATATGTTCCAATCATAATACGACGTTTTACTTCCTCCCCAAATCCGGCTGATCTAGTCATTTCATACATTTCGTCAAGCGTCATATTTTCACGTTCTACTCGAAGACCGTATCTAACGCCGTCATATCTAGATAAATTTGAAGAAGCTTCAGCCGGTGCTATTACGTAATAAACAGCAACACCGTATTTAGCATGCGGCAAAGTAATATCAACTATTTCAGCACCGGCGTTTTTAAGTAGTTCTATGGTATCCTGCCACATTTTCATAATATCAGGTTCAATAATACTGCCCTCACCAAGGCTAAGAGGTACGCCTATCTTCATATTTTTCATAGAACTTCCGATAGCGGATTGTAGTTCTGGAACTTCTGCTTTAATCGAAGTAGAATCTTTTTCGTCAAACCCCATCATCGCTTCAAGCATAATGCTACTGTCTAAAACGCTTCTAGTAAATATTCCTGCTTGATCAAGGGAGCTAGCAAACGATATCATTCCGTATCTTGAGCAACGACCATATGTCGGTTTAAAACCGACTAAACCCGTAAAGCTTGCAGGTTGACGTACCGAGCCGCCCGTATCGCTACCAAGAGCAGCAGATGCCATAAATCCGCTAACTGCCGCAGCTGAACCGCCTGAAGAACCGCCTGGAACTAAATCAGCATTATCATCATTTGCTTTCCAAGGGCTAATTACATTTCCAAAATAACTAGTGATATTTGCTGAACCCATAGCAAACTCATCCATATTGGTTTTGCCGAGCATCACACCGCCCTTATCAAAAATATTTTGTGTAACACTTGATTCATAATTAGGTATAAAATTTTTCAGTATATTAGCACATGCCGTAGTTCTAATTCCTTTCGTGCAGAAAAGATCTTTAGCGGCAAACGGGATACCCTCAAGGGTTCTTGCGTTATTTTGAGCATAATTTTGATCGGCTGCTTCAGCCTGTTTTAAAGCTAAGTCAAAAGTTTCGGTAACATAAGCATTTAGGTTTCTATGCTTCTCTATTTGTTTAATATGTGCACCTATTAATTCTGTACTTGTAAAATCTTTATTTTTTAGACCTTTTATACTGTCTGCTACTGTTAGTTTGTTTAGTTCCGTCATAATTATTCAACAACCTTTGGAGTGATAAAATATTTTACTTCTTTAGCCAGTTGAGCACTATTTCCACTTACATTATCAAATAACTCACTTGATAAATCAGAACTTGTAACGGAGTCCTCTCGCATTCTAGCATTCATATTAGAAACCGAAGTTAAAGGCTCTATATCTTTGCAATCTATTTCATTTAAAATATCGATCATATCCATAATAGTACTAAGCTGAGTAGAAAATTTTTCTACAGTATCTTCTTCAAATTTTAATCTAGCTAATTTTGCTATTTTCTGTGCTTCTTCTTTTGTTATCATAGTTTTATTATTTTGAGTGGTATAGTCTGATGTTATTCCCGTGAAGGCTTGCCTGTGTGTAACAGTATTTCTGTCATCCTGCGACTTGATTGTGGGATCCAGTTAAAAATACTAAAATTATTAGTATTTTTTATTGTTTTTATGGACCCCGTGGTCAAGCCACAGGGTGACACAGTGGATTTTACCGGTCCACGCAACAAATCTAAAGCAGGAATGACATAGAAAATCAAACAGTTATTATTTCTTGTTCTTTTTGCTTTATTACCGAGTCAACTTTACTACTATAATCATCGGTTAGCTTTTGTACTTGTTCAGATAAGCTATGATGCTCATCTTTTGCGATAACGTTATCCTTTTCTAGCTTTTTAAGTTCTTCATTGCCGTCTCTTCTAATATTACGTAATGAAATTTTAGTATCTTCACCGTATTTATGAGCAAGTTTTACCAGTTCTTTACGTCTTTCTTCAGTTAAAGCCGGCATCGGCAGTCTGATTAATTGACCGTCCGTTGCAGGAGTTAAGCCGAGATTTGCTATCGTAATTCCTTTCTCTACCGATGATACCATAGATTTATCCCAAACCTGCACGTTAATTGTTCGTGCATCAGGGGTGGATAGAGAAGCAACTTGTGAAAGCGGCATTTTACTCCCGTAAGCTTCCACGGTTACGCTATCAAGTAAATTAACTGAAGCTCTACCGGTACGTAGCCCTTTAAGCTCATGATCTAAAACTTTTAGAGCTTTCTCCATCTTTTCTTGTAAGTTTTTCTTTAAATTCTCTTTATCCATCTTTATTTATCCATATATTATTATTAGTACTCGAATTGAGACATTGTTATGTGTATTAGGAAATGTCCCCGATGTCATTCCCGCGTAGATTGGTTTTTCTGTCATTGCAAGGAAAAACTATAAGTTTTGACGAAGCAATCTAGTAAAAAATTCTGATTTACAGAATTTTTTATTATTTTTTCTAGATTGCCACGCAGCCTACGGCTGTTCGCAATGACGGTTTGGTCCCTACGCAACAACACCTATGCGGGAATGACATAAAAATCATACAACAATTTACACTACAATATATTATTCCTCAATTGTCGTATATTCCCCTTTATCTTGTATTACTCTAGCAAAATTTCTCTGTTCTTTTATCGAAAATACCCTTATAGGTAATTTATTTTCTCTTGCAACTGCAATAGCTGCCGTATCCATGACTTGCAGGTTCTTAGTTATAACATCTTTATAGCTAATAGTGAAATATTTTTTAGCATCCGGATTTTTTTTAGGGTCGGAATCATATACACCGTCAACCTGAGTTGCTTTTAATAAAATATCGCAATTCATTTCGATTGCACGCAGTACTGCGGCACTATCGGTTGTACAAAACGGGTTACCCGTACCGCCGGCAAAAATTACTACACGCTTTTTTTCCATATGTCTTTTAGCTTTGCGGCGAATATAAGGCTCGCACACGCTCATCATAGGAATAGCCGATAGAACTCTTGTATAGATATTGAGGCTTTCCATAACGTTTTGTAAAGTTAAAGCATTAATCACCGTTGCAAGCATACCTATATAATCTGCTGAAGCTCGGTCCATACCGACAAGTGTTGCATTAATCCCGCGGTAAATATTTCCACCGCCGACTACAATAGCGACTTCTACTCCTAAATCGATAACTTCTTTAATATCGCCGGCAATCTTTTTTATTACGTCATATTCATGCCCAAATTGCTTATCTCCCATTAAAGCTTCCCCTGACACTTTAAGTAAAACTTTTTTATACTTTAGAGCGTTTATATCTGATATCATTTTCTGCTTCAAGTTGTTTTTAATATCTGCTTAATTTTTTTAATCATTATACCTCTTTGTAGGTCAGTAATCGATGATTTATTGAGTGCATGCACTAATAACATATTATTATTTATATCAAGTGTTACTGTACCTGGAGTTAGAGTAATCGAATTACCATACATTATTTCGCCTATTTCTTCTAGCCCTTCTGCGTCAACCCATTCAAAAACCGGCTCTATTCCTATCTTTCTTTGCCAAATTATTTTAATAACCGCGAAAGCCGATTTCCATATTTCTAATAATAACCAAGGAAAATATAATATAAATTTAATTTTAGTGAGCATTAACATTTTCGGTTAATTTGATATTTGAAGTAAAAGGTATTAGTAGCATTATAAATACAAATAACAGCCCTATCATATTAAATATATTATTTATTGCAATTACAAAAGCATCATGATTTAATTTGTTTGCTAATAACAAATATGATGCTTTTTCGGGATTCAAAACTTTTCCGCTTAATAATTCAGTATAAGAATCTAGTTGTTCTAATGCCATTATAGAAGTAGACGAGATATTTTCCGATAAATATTGCATAAAGGTTTTAGTATCATTAGTAAGTATAGTACTGATTATTGCAAGCCCTACCGCTCCTCCTAAATTACGAGTAAGATTATAAAGCCCGCTAGCGTTGCCTACTCTTTCTTTCGGCATATTGCCAAGAGCTATATTATTAGTCGGTATAAAACAAAACATTAATGAAAGTCCTCTAACAAATTGAGGAAGTACAAATGCAGCAAATTTAGAATCAGGCGTTAGAAAACTATTCAAATGACATCCAAGAGCAAACCCTCCAAGCCCTATAATAAGCATCAGGCGTAAATCTACCCCTAGCCCTAACATTCTACCGGCGAGTGGTGCAGATAAAAATTGTGCTCCGCCCGTCACCATCATAGTAGCCCCGATTTGTAATGTATCATATCCGGCAATAGTAAAGAGAAATAGCGGTAATATATATACTGCCCCGTATAATCCGATACCCATAACGAACGAATAAAGGCAACCAAAAGTAAAGTCTTTATAAAGAAATGTTTTTAAGTCTAAAATTGGATTAATAAAGGTTAGTTCTCTAATGATTAATAAAATAAAACCTAAAACTACTGCAATACTTAAGAATAATATTAAATTATCCTCAAGCCAACCTTTTTTGTTTCCTTCTTCTAACACATACTGTAATAAGCCGAACGTTAAAGCCATTAATAATATACCGAGAAAATCAAAATTTTTCAGTAATTTATAATTTGGTTTATCAAAATCCCCATATAAAAAAACTACCGTGCATACGAAAATACCGGGTATGACGTTTAATAAAAACATAAAATGCCATGATAAAATCTCCGTAATATATCCACCGAGTGTAGGTCCTAAAGTAGGGGCAACAGTTACGACAAGTCCAATTAAGATAGTAACGATAGGACGTTGCGATGCAGGAAAAAGTATAAAAACGGTACTAAAGACCGTCGGTATCATAGCACCGCCAAAAAAGCCTTGTAATGCTCTAAAGATAATCATGGATTCAATATTAGTTGCAAGCGAACATAATACGCTCATAACCGTAAACCCTAAAGCTGCAATAAAATAAGAAATTCTAGTAGCAAGTAACCTTGCTAAAAAGCCGGTAATAGGAATAATGATAACTTCAGCTATTAAGTACGATGTTTGAACCCAAGAAAGTTCATCGCTTGAAGCGGCAAGACCGGCAGCTATTATGGATAATGAGCTAGCGACAATTTGAATATCAAGTACCGACATAAACATGCCGACAACCATACCAAAAAAAGCAAATAATTGCTTTTTAGAAAGAGCAGGCGGTTGTAAATTATCATTGGACATAATTAAATTATACAGTTTAAATTAAATAAAGTTAATAAGTGACATATATGTTTAAAATAAAAAATTATTGTACAACTTTTAATTTTTAATTAAACTATTTATTAGGATATAAGTAGACAAGACATAATATATGGTAATCATTTTATTTATATTTAGCAAATAATAAATATGTGATTGATTTATTAAAAATATTTACTATAATACTAATTAACTATAATTGATTTATCAATATGCAAAACCCAGCACAAAAAGTTATATCTTTTTCAGAGCATAAATCTGATATAGAACGCATAAAGAAATCAATAGAAGAGGGGTGGGCGATAGTAAAGCTAGTACCTAATAACGACCGTTTTATCGGACTTTTAGAAAAGATTTCGCATGCTGAAGATGAAACAATCTATATTCCTCCAAGAAAAAAGATAATAGTTAATTAACACGAATAGCGAATTATTACATAATCTGCTATTCGGCTTAAGAAGTTGAATATAAAAGGTGACAATTGGCTTTCACTTTTTATATAAAGCTAAGTATATATTATTTTTTAGCAAAAACTTATAATTCTTTACAAAATATAATGGAATTACCTAAAAAAGGTAGTTTTGTTTTACACCACTCTTAAAAAGACCTTATTGTCATTTCCGTGTAGCATTGGTGTTGTTGCATGGATTAATTCCACCCTGTCATTCTAGCTCATTTGTAGCGAGATCCAGTTTAAAATACTAAGGTGACCTTGCGGTTAATAAAGTGCATTACCGCAGTTGCTGCAATCTTGCCTATATTATGGCTCAGGGAATCATGAATGGCGTCATGTTCTCTTGTTACCGTCCTGCTCTAAACGACTGTAAGCACTTAGCAATATCCCGTTATTAGAATTTAAAGCTGGAGTAACGCTCCCCGCTATTTTATTCTCTATCTTCTGCCCTAAACCAGATAGTGCGTTGTTATTTACAGCATTTACTGCAAGTTCCGTTACTTTTTCTATCGCTATCATCTTTGCCAGTTGTACTCCCGATGCTTTCGCTAGCTCTATGATGGTCTTAAAAAAGTTTCCAACTTCAATCTTTCAAGCATTTTGATAGTTCAATACTCATAGGTCTTATTGGTAAAGGTTTATTTTCTGCTATAGCTTGCTGATGTTCTTTCGTGATTGCTTCCCAGCATCTGTAATCTTCATCTTGTCTTGTCATTAAATCAAATTGGGCAAGGTTGGTATTTAGTTTTTCTTGAGCCTTGGTCACTTCTCCATCTTTAGCGTGTAAAAATTCTATTAAATGCAGGACATCTTCTGGAAATAATCTTGGATTACACATTTGTATATAATTTACTATCAATAACCAACCTAAATTACGTCTATCCTCTTTAGAATATTTAGGATAATTTATATATTTTTCATCATCCATAAAAACATAATCGAAATATTCTTCTAATATTTCGCCAGTATCATATAATTCGCCTAGATGAAAATGATATTGTTGGTAATGTTAACATTACTTCTAAAAATTCACCTAAATTTTCTAAGGTTATATCTTCTACTGCTTTAAATTCTACAGAATCAAAGAAATATAAATCTATATATTCTTGAAGTGTTTTTCTGATATATGCATCTTCTTCGTTTATTTTTTCATACCATAATTTATCTGTCATTGTTTATTTCATTTTGTTATTCCAATAATTTATACCGCTTCGAGGTTTCATTAAAGTTTTTATTACCTTATTTGCATGTTTTTGTTGTGATTAGGTTATTTTTTAAAACAGCGTCTCTCTCTATTTCTTTATATGTCCTTACATGCGCTACATTACCACCTGTATTATCAAATATTACAAACTGGTCATTTTTTATATCAACAGCAATAAGTCTTTCAGTATCATTACTTATTTTATAAGCATTTTTTAAAACCGCTTTAGGTTCTTTAGATGCTGGACTTTGTGACCACTTAGATTGATGGTGATAATAAATGATTAGTATTTTAAGTTATTTTTTTGGATATCGTGGTCAAGCTACGGTATGACACGAATGTGTTTTTTTACACATTATTAGTATATCAGGTTCTACCACGCCTATCACAAATAGGGCTATAGTTTTATTTAGAAAATGGTGCCAATGTGGGGATTTGAACCCCAGACCTACGCATTACGAATGCGCCGCTCTACCAGCTGAGCTACATCGGCTGAAATATGATTATATTATGCTGAGATATGGATTCCTACGAGACATGTTGCGTCATTGCGAGCGACTGACAAGGAGCGTGGCAATTCAATAAAAAAATTTTAAAATGCTAAAGACTATAGTATCCTTAATTGGGCCCCGTGGTCAAGCCACGGGGTGACAATGAAACATCTTTATAAATGCGTCGAAAATCTTAAATGGAAATGCTGCGTATCGTCATATTGCTTCTTCTTAACCGGGAAACCCCAATCCATTCTGATCGGTGCAAAACGTGTTACCCAAATAAAGCCGAAACCAACGGAAGCTCTAAGAGATTTATCGTTATAAAAACCGTTTGGAGTTTGATATTGTTTCTTATTTAGGCCTACTCCCCAAACGCTTCCTAAATCCATAAAGACTGCACCGGTTAAATTAAATTCCGCAGGTACAGGTGTTGGGAAATTAAGCTCTGTTGAGAATGTGTAATATCGCTCACCGCCAAGTCCTTCGTTAGTGACCTTTTCACGAGGCCCTACACCACCGCTTGCAAAGCCTCTTAAACTATAATCACCTAAATTAAAGCGATCGGAAATTCTAATAATTTTTCCTCCAAGCCCTGCAATATCGCCTCCGGAAGCAGATAATTTTAAAGTAAGCTTGTTATGTATGAAAGATTTATAATATTTACTGTCAACTTCATGCTTTATATATTTGTTATCACCTCCAACGCCGGCAAATTCTTGTGTGCCGCTTACTAAATAACCGTTCTTTGGAACAATTTTATTATCGGTTTGATCATAAGTAATAGTATGTCCTATAGCAGAAGTAATGAATCTTCCCATTTGCTCCTTTAAGAATATTGAGCTTGATGGAGTTGGAGCACTTAAAATATCACGTTTAATTAAATAATCTATTTCGTGACCTAAATCCTCTTTAATTTCATAACCAAGAGAAGTTTTGACTCCTATAGAGTGTAACTTATAGCTTTGATCAGTTGTATTTAATATACTAGCACCGCGTCCGGTATAGTTTCTAAATGCGTTTACGCCAAGTGATAAATCACGATCTAAAAAGTGCGGTGCGGTAATACCACCGTAATAGCTTGTAGTGTTTTTACTTACTTGTACACCGGCATTAAGCAGTTTCCCGGTACCGACTAAATTACGCTCTAAGAAAGAGAAACGTCCGAATAAACCGCCGGCAGTATTATATCCTAAATCAAAACCTATAGAGGAAGTAGATTTTTCATCAACTTCAACGTTAACATCATATTTATCTTTAGCTTTAGTCGGAGCTAAGCTAATTGCTACTTTCTCAAAATAATCTAAATTTCTAAGATTACGCTCACCTTTTTCAATATATGAACGATTAATTATATCACCTTCTTCTATTTTAAATTCTCTTCTTATAACAAGGTCTTCGGTTTTAAGGTTATTAATAATATTAATTTTATTAATATAAATCTTATCGGCTTTTTCAATAATAAATTTAATATCTGCAGTATGATTAGCATTTTTCATTATATCCGGATAAACATTTACCGCAGGGTAACCGTTCGCTGTAAAATATTCTCCGATTTTTTCAGCTATATCATCAACCTTTTTCATATTGAAAACCTTGCCTTGCTTAATATTAACAATTTTATTAAGCGGTGTTATATCTATATTAGTTAATTTATTGTCTATTGTAATATTACCGAAGCTATATTTTTCTCCCTCTTCAATGGAATAGGTAAGGGTGAAATATTCTTTAGTATTATTGAGTTCTGCCGATGCCGAAATTACTCTAAAATCTGCAAAACCTACAGATTGATAAAACTCTCTCAGTAATTCTTTATCATACTCCACTCTATCAGGATCGTAAGTATCATTACTTTCTAAAAAACGAAACCAACGAGATTCTTTAGTTAAAACAATAGATTTAAGTTCTGAATCACTATAATTTTCATTACCGCTAAAATAAATATATTTAATACCGGTTTTTGGTCCTTCTGCTATATCAAAAATAACTTTAACTCTGTTGTTTTCTAAATTTTCGATTTTAGGTGTTACCGTAGTAGCAAAACGTCCGCTACGTTTATAAATTTCTAATATTTTCTTTACGTCTAATTCAATTTTAGCTTGGCTAAGAGATTCGCCCGACATTGTATAAATTTCTTTAGCGAGCATATTAGTTTTGATTTTAGAATTACCGCTAAATACTACACTACTTATAAAAGGCGTTTCAGTAACGTTAACTATTAAATTACCATCATTTGTTATATGCATATTTATATTTCTAAAAAGTGAGGTGACATATAAACGTTTTATTGCCTCATCTTCTTTAGAATTATTATAGGTTTCTCCTATCTTAAGCTTTAAATAGCTCTCAATAGTAGAACGCTCAACCCTATGGTTACCTTCGATAGTTATTTTACGAATTACAGAGTCAGCTAATGAAATATGATAATAAAAAATCGTTAATAATAAAATTGTTAACTTACTAATTGATCTGATTGTCACCTAAAACCTTCTTTAAGATTTAATTTAAATTTCTGTGTTTAAACCCGATGTCATCCCGTGGCTTGACCACGGTAAAAATAATAAATTAGATACCGCGTGCAAGCGCGGTATGACAAAGAACTGGATTCCCGCTTTTAGCTAAGAATAATACAAAGTTCTCCTAACTAATGCATTCAAATATAATTAATGTACTCCACTATAGTAGATAATATAAACAAGAGCAAGTAAATCTATAATTTAGGAAAACAAATTTTGTATATCGTTGGAAACAGCAATTATAATAAGAAAAATTATAATTATTGCTCCTAATTGTAACAAAATATTTTTAGTCTTAGGATTCGGTAATTTACCTGTAATTGCTTCATATAATATAAATACTAAATGTCCGCCGTCAAGCACCGGTATAGGTAGTAAGTTAAGTAACCCTAAATTAACGGAAAGCATTGCTATAAATAACAGATACATTTGGGTTCCACCAGCTATAGATTTGCCTGACTCTTTAGCAATAGCTATCGGCCCTCCTATCTCATCGAATGAACGTTTTCCTACAATCATTTGCGATATTGCATTTAGAGTTAAAGCAGACATATCTATAGTAGTATTAATAGCTTCCCAGAATCCTCCTAAAATTCCTATTTTAGTATGAATAGGTTCATTTTTAGCTATAATACCGATGCGAAGAGTTTTCTTAACTTGCTTTTCTTCGGGAGGTGATATAATTATTTCTTGAGGCATTATATTAACGATAAATTCCTTACTTTTTCTTTCTATAGTTAAAGTAGAAGAGCTAAAACCGTTAATTAATATCTCTCTCTGCACGTCCCCGAAATCTTTAACAGATTTATCGTTAACCTTAACAATTTTATCTCCTGCTCTTAAGTCTTCTCTCTCTGCCGGTGATGAAGCTACTACATCACCTATTATAGGAGGAATCTCTGTTTTTCCAAAGTAACAATAAAAACCTGCAAATATTATTACGGCAAGTAAATAATTAATTAACGGACCTGCTGCAACTATTAAAAAACGTTCTAAACAAGATTTAGCATCAAAAGCTACTTTTTCGTTAACTTCTTTAGTCTTATCCATAAGGCTGCGATCATAGCCGTAAATCTTGACATAACCGCCAAGCGGTATAAGGCAAATCTTCCACCTAACTCCTTTTTTATCGGTAATGCCTATTAGTACTTTACCGAAACCTATCGAGAACTCCTCAACTGTTACATTAAAATATCTAGCAATACAATAATGCCCAAATTCATGGATAAATACCAAGATACTAATTGTTATAATAAATCCTATTATAGAGAGCATAAAAATTTTATAAGTTTACTAATAAATTATTTTAAGGTATACATTGTAAGGTTATAGATATCATTTCATCGTTGTGAGTGGATGTTGCTCCTTGGTTTCCGATGTCATTCCCGCGAAAGCGGGAATCCACAGAAAAAAAAATGAAGTAATCCAAATGTATTAGTTTTAAAAACTAATAGTATTTATGTTTTTTAATTACTGGATTCCCGCTTTCGCGGGAATGACATCACGCCATATCACACTCGCAATGACGAAGATTAAATTTTAAATTTCTTTTTTCTATGAGTTCAAATAAAATTAATAAAAAGTCGATTGCACGTATTGCAGCAGTGCAAGCTATTTATCAAAACATATTGCAAAATAACGACGATATGGATGATATCATGCAAAATGTACTTTCTTTTTATCAAAATAATAATTCTATAACAGATTTACCTGAGAATTTAAAAATATCATTAAGTATAAATCATTTTAAAATGCTGGTAAAGTCAGTATTTGAAAATATTAATAAACTAGACGAAATTATCGACAATCATTTAACAAATGATAAAGATCCTGCACATATGCCGATCTTACTCCGAGCTTTATTGCGTGTTAGTATATGTGAGCTATTATTTTGCCCTACTACGCCTGCTAAAGTAGTAATCAACGAATATACGGACATAGCAAATGATATGTTAAATGAGCATGAAATTGGTTTTGTTAATTCCGTATTAGATAAAATAGCAAAAGAGCATACTCGTTTAATTTGAAAAATTGGCTACAAGTACTGTGGTACTCAAGTATTATTAACGGCTTTCGTTCCTCGTCTTGTGGATTCCTTGCTCTTTTCCAGATTAAACTTCGTCTACTTATTCTTCATTTATTTATAAGTATAAAAGATTTTATGACAAATAATTTAAGCGGTTATAGAAATAAATTCGTTAGAGTTAAGACTTCTAAAAAACGCACCGTCTCTTCTAGTAATTGGCTTAGACGCCAATTAAACGATCCGTATGTTGCAAAAGCACGTATAGACGGCTTTAGGTCGAGAGCTGCATATAAACTACTTGAAATTCATGAAAAATTTAAACTTTTTACTCCTAATATGAAAATTGTTGATCTAGGAGCAGCTCCTGGGGGATGGAGTCAAGTAGCTTCCAGGCTTATTAAAGCTTCGGATAATAACCTAAATAATAAAATCATCTCTATCGATGTGTTAGAAATCGAACCTGTTGCTGGAGTTGAATTTTTTCAAAAGGACTTTTTTGAAGCAGATACGGAAGAATTAATTATTCAGGCTTTAGACGGTAGAGCTGATATAGTAATGAGTGATATGGCATCAAATACCATAGGTCATAAAGCTACAGACCATATAAGAACCTTACTTTTATGTGAGCAAGCTTTTGAATTTGCTTTAAAAGTACTAAAACCCTCCGGTCATTTTATTGCTAAAATTTTTCGTGGCGGTGCAGAAAATGAATTATTAAATAAAGTAAAGCGTGAATTTAAAACAGTGAAACATTTTAAACCTTCATCCAGCCGTAGTGAGTCTACGGAAATCTATTTAGTGGCTTTAAATAAGAAATAATGAATATGAAAGGCGAAAGGTGATTTCTGCCTATAAATTTATTATATATGTTATTTTTTTATTTAACATATTAGAGGATATAGATGATAATTACTTATATCTCCTGTTGTTTTGACTTCCTGAGCGTATTCTTGACTGTAGCTTTGAAAATTATTATACATCCCAACTAAATTAGCTCCGGTTTCAGTTTCAACTATTTGATTATATAAATTATTTTTTAAATTTAGAGTATGTTTAGCATATTTTTGTGTTGCTGCTTCCCAATTATCTACGGTTAAAGTAATATTCTGTTTCAAATCAGAAAAATTAACAAGTCCATGTTTACTGATTCCGGCTATGATTTCTTCAAAGCCTTCGACTATTCCATTAATGCCTAGATATTTTGTAACTTTTTGTTTGGCAAAATTATATAAATATGATGCCCATTTTTCTGATTGTGATAGTTCTGTTTTTTTACCAGGAAGTACCATTGTTGTTTTTCCCAAATGCTTATTAGTAATATTAATAAGATTATGTTTTGCATTATATATCTTAGAATGGGTAGCTAGCTCTTTTATTGGAGTTGTTACTTTTCCGGTAAATAAATTTTTTTCTATGCCTCTTTCAATTATCGGTTTTGAGCCAGGGCTGTCAAAAGTTGTAGATTTATTAAAATGTAGGTTGCGAGAATGTATTTCTACTAAGGTTAAATCTGCAATTATTGCTCCAAGTGAATGACCGCTAGTATTAAAACTATATTCTGTGGCTTTACTTAAGCCGCCTAATTTGTTAATTATTTCATTAACAAAATCCTGAAGTGGAGTTAGTTTAGTAGGTAAATAGTGCAGAGCGATAAGCAAATCGTCTAATAAATCATATATATTGAATTTTGTGCCGGCACTAGCAATATGAACTTCTTTAGTTTCTTTATTTATAAATGCAACGGCTTTATAATCATATTTAGCAGTGCTGATATTATCACATGAAGCAGTCAGTATTTCCCAGCCGCTATCTGTTAATTGTTCATTGACCTTTGATGCGTTTAGCTTATAAATATTTAAATTATCTGTTTTATATGCGAGGTCTAACCCTATATAAGCAAGCTTTTTAGTGCTAATATGTTTAGAATTTTTGTACGTAGGCATATCTACCTCTTTTTGATCAGTATTACCATAAAATATGGTCTTTTCTAAAAAATGTCAAGTCAAATATTAATGCTTGTTAAGCTAAATGCTTATTAATCTATTATTAAATAAAGATTGACATTGGATTACTTTTTTTATATAGTGCACTTGCGTTGTATTTAACAACCACAAAATATGGTAACTTAAACAAGGAGATATATTATGTTTACATTATTAAATAAATTATTCGGAAATAATAAACCAATTACTTACTTATCTTTAATCGAAAAAGCAAGAGCAGATTATAGTTTTTATACAAAATTAGCATCAGGAAGCTTTCTTGCAGGAATAAGTAGTTTTTTTTCATCTAGTAGTTGGTTAAGCAAAATACCTTTAATAACAGGGGCTGTTTTTGGTACTAGTTATGGGGCAAAAGGCATTATGGATAGTAATGAACAAATAAAGTTTTTTACTCAAGCTCATGAAGTAACTAAAGTTGAAGAGTATTTGGCTACTGCGGGGTTAGGAAGTTTTATATACGGTACTGCTGTAGATAAAAACGGTATAGATATATTTACCGGTAAATATATTGAAGGAACAAACGGTAAGATAATATCTAATGCAATAACTCGCGTACCAACCTTAAGTTTAACGGAAGACGGCGTTGGTTACAAACATAATGGTGGCTATGAAATAGTAGAATCAACAGATCGTGCGCTATATCAGGAAATACCTGGCATGAAAGGACAATATACAAGTAAATTAGTTCCAGAGACTAGTATTCTTCCTTTACATGCTTGTATTATTCAGCAGCTAATACAACAAAATGGCTATTCAAGTGAAGAGATTGAAAAAGCTTTAAGTTTAAGCACTGTTGCAAAGAGAGAAAGTTACAAAAATAAGCAATTAGCAGAATACAAGCCAAATTTGACAAGTAAGTTATGGCATGGTACAGAAAAAGCTATGCAAAATAAAGAAGTAGAACTTTCACAAGAAATACAGAAATATGCTGAAATAAATGAAGCTTATGAAGTATTATTTAATTATCATACTTCCAGTACTAGTGAAGAACAAGAAGAGAAGTTTTATAGCTTTGATTGTAATAATCTTAATGATGATCAAACTCAAATCTTAGGAGATGAGGGAGATGCAGGATATATATCTGATATTGCCTAGTAACTAAATACAAAATTTTCTAGAGAGTAAGGTTATAGATCTGTAACCTTATTCTTTTTTATTTAATAACCTCTTTAGCTCTCCTTTCAAAAGCTATAATCATTTTTTCGGTTGCTTTGGTAAAATAAGTGCCGATTAATTTATCCAGTATTACGGATTTCATTTTAAAATCAATAAAGAATTTTAATTCAGTTCCTGTCGTGCATGGAACAAATTGCCAAGTACTTTTTAAATATTCAAAAGGTCCTGAAATAGCTACCGTATTAATCAAATATATTCCATTATCTGTTATTTCGCTTGTAACTCGTGAGTTATATTTTTCTGAAAAGCCTTTTAACTGAATTACTAATTCAGCAATAACCTCTTGATTATTTTCTGAAATAATTCTAGAAGCAGAACACCAAGGCAAGAATTTAGGATAAGATTTTACATCCCAGACCAAATCAAACAATTCTTGCGGTTTATAGGGTAAAATTTTAGTATGTTGAAGGCAAGGCATTAGAAATCTGTGACTTTACCTTTATGCTGCCAGTCCCCGTATCTTGTAGGTTCTAGACCTTTAACACCGCCAATTTCTTTTTCTTTTGGTAAATTTTCTTTTTCTGATATATTAATAGACATCTTTACAAACTTCGCTTCTAGAGGTAATTTAGACGTCGATCCGGTACTCGCATCCTCACGTATGTCCATATACGCTGTGGTGCTGCGTTCCGTGTCTCCTGTAAATTCCTCTCTATAAGCTGGTTTGGAAAGATGTCTATTATCTTTTTTATCGTCCATAGTACTAAATATATGAAATATAACCGTATTTATATTAATAGTCGTTTAGCTGAAAATAGCAAGATAGAATTAGCAAGTGATCATGTTCATTATGTTAAAACAGTGCTACGTCTTAAAGTAAATGATGGCTTGCGTCTCTTTAACAGTACGGATGGAGAATTTCTAGCACAAATTAACGATATAGGTAAAAATAACCTATCGGTTAGACTTAAAGCACAGTTAAAAAAGCCTTATACAGAATCTACGTTAACTCTTGCTGTTGCTATAATAAAGCAAGATAAATTAATGCTTGCAATAAATATGGCTACGCAACTCGGTATAACTAAAATTATTCCGTTAATTACTAGACGGTGTCAATTTAGATCAGTAAATATCGAACGTTTAACGAAATGTGTTATTGAGGCAACAGAGCAATCAGAACGTCTTACTCCCCCGATAATTGAAAAAGCTATCACAATACAAGATTATCTAAAAAAGAATAATAATTTGATGTTATATGCTAATGAACATGAAAAAGAAGAAAATTCTATATTACGAATTTCATCATCATTTAGTAATAGTGATATAACTATTATTGTAGGACCGGAGGGAGGCTTTACTAATGATGAGCTGGAATTTTTTGCCTCATATAAGAATACAAAATCTATAAGTTTAGGAAGTAATATATTACGTGCTGAAACAGCAGCAATAACTGCTATAGCACAAGTGAGGTTGTTAGGTCGTCATTGCGAGGAAATTGCATAGCAATTGACGAAGCAATCTCAGGAGTTTGTTATGATTTTATGAGATTGCCACGCAGCCTACGGCTGCTCGCAATGACGAAAAGGTAGAGTTACTTCACCTTTTCTATTCCGGGTTTACAAAATAGCTTACCTAAATAAAGGAAAGAATATACACCACAAAAACCTATAATTATATAAAGTATTGTAACAATAATTGAAAATGAGTCCAATAAAAGTGTGACTAAATTAAAATTAAATAATCCGACTAAGCCCCAATTTATGGCACCTATAGAAGATAATAAATGTACAGTAGTAATAAGCGGATTATTAGAAGTATTTATTAACATATTTAAGCTCCTTTTAGTTAAACGTAAAAGACCTTGTTGCGTGGCTCATACCTCTGTCATCCCACAACTTGATAGCGGGGTCCAGTTAAAATACTAAAATTACTAGTATTATGGGTTACATTTTTGGATCCTGTGGTGAGGCCTCGGGATGACATTGTGTGCGTTTTCCGAGCCATGCAACAAAACTAACGTAAAATAATCATTTCTCATTTTGAGCTATATAAATTTTATAATTCTATAATTTATTAATCCTTCTTAAAAGTTTGATATATTACAGGTATAACAAAAATTGTAAATATAGTACCGATGCTTAATCCTCCAACTATTACAAAGCCTATAGAATTACGAGCAGCAGCACCGGCCCCGTCTGCAAAAACTAGAGGTAAAGCTCCGACTACGGCAGCAAGAGTAGTCATAAGAATTGGACGCAAGCGAAGTTTTGAGGATTCTATTATAGCTTCTTGAACCTTTACTCCTTTTTCTCTTAGCTGATTAGCAAATTCTACTATCATAATAGAATTCTTAGTAATTAATCCAATTAAAGTAATAAGTCCGATATTACTATACATATTAAGGCTATTACCGGCAAGCCAGAGAGCAAGTACACCGCCGGTTATTGAGAAAGGTACGGCAAGTAATATTAATAAAGGGTCAGTAAAGCTTTCAAATTGAGCTGCAAGCACTAAATAGATAAATATAAGAGCAAACACAAATGTTATAAGCATATTACTGTCTGCCTCTCTCATTTGTTTAATTTCTCCGATATATTCAATTATAGTATTACTAGGATCAATTAACTTAGCAGCTATTTTATTGATTTCATTAATTGCATCATCAATTTTTCCGTCAGGAGCAAGATCGGAAGAAATAGTAACGGATTTTGAATGATTATAATGACTATATGATTTTACTGATATTTTTTCCGTAATATTGGCTATCGATTCAAGCGGTAACATATTATTATTTTTTGTTCTGATTAAAATTTTACTAAAATCGCTAATATCTTTTCGATCTTTTTGATTAGATTGTAATATAACGTCATATAAATCATTACTCATTCTAAAATTTCCGATTTGTTGACCTGCAAGTAAATATTGTACCGTTTTGCCTATATTTGCCAAATCCATTCCGTATAAATAAGCCTTATCACGGTTGACTTCTATACTTATAGTCGGCATTGCCGATTGTAAATTTCTATTGACGTTTAAGAAAATAGGATTTGTTTTCATTATATCAATAAATTGTTGTGATATTTTATCTAGATCATCATATTCAAGGTTCGTTTGAATAGTAAACTCGATAGGGCTACTTGCATTCCCGCTAACCATTGAACGTGGATCCATAGCGCAAATCGACATGCCCGGTATTTCAGAAAACTGCTTATTTAACATATTCTTAATAGTTTCTTGGGAACAAGAACGCTCACCCCAATTTTTTAGAGGAATGAATCCAAAAACATTATCGCTACCGTCTGCACCTATTACCATCAGATAACCTAATATATCTTTATAATTAGCAAGGATTTTTTCGGCTTCTTTCACTACTTTAGTAGAAGATTCTAAACTAGACCCTTCAGGACCTTTAAGAGAAACTTGTAAAAATCCATCATCTTCTTGGGGTACGAAAATTTTTTGAGTAAATTTAAAACTAATAATCAGCACTATAAATGATGATGCAATAATGATGACAAATTTCTTTTTATTGTCAAAAGTTAGCTTTAGATAGTAAATATATTTATTTTGAATAAATTGTAGAATGTCGTTAAACTTTACTAAGAATTTCGGTAAGTCCGTATTATGTTTTGTAACCATACGACTTGACATCATAGGAGTTAAAGTTAAAGCAACAAATCCTGAGAACAAAACACAAAATGCTAAAGTCCAAGCAAATTCAATAAATAATTTCCCGATAAAACCCTCTATAAAACCTACGGGTAAAAATACGGCAGCAAGCGTAATAGTCATAGCAATGATTGCAAAGCCGATTTCTTTAGAAGCAAGCATAGCCGCTTCCATGGGTTTATGCCCCATTTCATTATATCTAAAAATGTTTTCAAGCATAACTATCGCATCATCGACCACTAAACCTATAGCAAGTATCATAGCAAGGAGCGTAAATATATTAATAGAAAATCCAAAAGCATACATTACGCTAAAAGTACCGATCAACGATACCGGAATCGTCACAAACGGAATTAAGGTAATTTTAGCAGAAGCAAGAAATAAATAAGTGACTAAAACTACTAATATTAAAGCTTCAAAAATTGTTTGAAATACTGCATAAATTGATGCTTTTACAGGCGTTGCTCCATCATATGCGATACCCATGCTTATTCCTTTGGGCATGGATTCTTTAATTCTTTCTAGTGCTTTAGTTACTTCATGTGATAAATCTATGACGTTAGCTTTTGATTCTTTTATAAGACCAAGGGCAATAGAGCTTTTGCCGTTATATCTAAAAATTATGTCCTCATCGGGAGAAGTTAAAGATATTTTTGCTATATCTCGTAATTTTATGATACCTCCGTTTTGTACTTTTAGAATAATATTACCGAATTCTTCCGGTGTAGATAAAGAACCTTCAAGAGTTACTATAAAATTATTACTTTTTGTTTTAATCGTACCTGCGGGATAATCTTTATTTTGCTCTTTTATTGCGGATTCAATCTCCAATAAAGAAATTTTATGTTGATATAATTTTTTAGAATCGGGTTCTATTCTCATTATATATTCCCGACCGCCGTAAATTTGTGACTGTCCTACACTTTCAAGTTTATCTAACGGTGTTTGTAGATTATCTTTGACGATCTTTGTTAATTCTAAATCGCTATATTGATCACTTTCAACGCTTATGAAGAGGCTTGGGAAACTATCGGCATCAAGTTTTGCAACTGACGGGGTTTTCATATCTTGTGGGAACATATAAGTGATATCCGATATTTTGGCGCGGACATCGTTTAGTGCTACTTCAATATCGGTAGATAATAGAAACGATAAAGTAATACTACTTTTGCTGGTAGAACTTTGAGAAGTTATATAATCTAAATTTTTAACCGTCTTTAAAGCTTTTTCTATACGTGTCGTTATTTCTTGCTCCATATATAAGGCATCGGCACCTGTATAATGAGCTTCGACATTTATAATAGGAACTGAAATATCCGGAGTGCTTCTAATTTGTAGTTTTGTAAAAAAAATTGCTCCAAGAGCTACGATAACCAAATTCAAAACTGTAGCAAAGACAGGGCGTTTAATACAAATTTCAGACAATAACATTGGATTTAATATATTTTTCTTTAAAAATTTTATTCTAAATTAATGTGAATAGCGAATTATTACATAATCTGCTATTCGGTTAGAAATATTCTATATAAAAGGTGAAAGACGGTTTCCACTTTTTATGTAAATTAAGTATATATTGTTTTTTATTAAAAAACTTATAATTTTTTATAGAGTAGAAAATTAGTTTTTGTAATTTACTACTGACAATAAATTAGGGTTTTAATGATAAATTTTCACTTTAATTACTTGATTAAGATAGTTTTAACAGTATAACTGATGTAAAATGGCTACATTTTTCTATAAATTAATATAATAACGTATATATTTTAAACTTTGTAAATAACTGGCATTTGCAGTATGTGGGTAGTTTGTTATAATTAACTCACATAAAAAATATATTGATGTATATTATTGCCAGTTGTATATATTGTTTTATAAAAAAACATTAATGCATATTAACCTATCAAAGGAGAATTAATTTTATTATGAGTACACATAACAAAAAAGAACAAAAAAGAATGAATAAAACCGAATTTATAGCATTTATGACCGACCATGGTCATAATCATAAACATGCTTCACATAAAACATTAACAAAAGCTGAGGCCGAGAAAGCACTTAATTTAGTTCTTGATAGTGTGATTAGTGCTATAAAGAGCCACCATAATATTAATATAACAGGTTTCGGTTCATTTGAAATACATCATAGAAAAGCACGTGAGGGTCGTAACCCAAAAACCGGAGCAAAAATGAAAATAGATGCTTACAATCAACCTACTTTTAGAGCCGGAAGAAAAATGAAAGAAGCTTGTAATTAAAAGAAGTAACGTATTTACAGTACTAATAATTTCCGAACCCCGTTACAAGCTTGCGGGGTGGCACTAGAAAAACTGGCTCATGCAACAATGCTCTGCAAAAGCCGGAATGATATAGAATACTTCTTAAGTACAATTCATAACGATATTACAACCATTGATAATTGAACGCCTAGAGTTTAACTTAAAACATAATAAGCTATACAATAGTTGGCTTATCGAAGCCGAAAATATAGAGCAAGCTTTAAAAGATTTAGAAGAGTTTATATATATTAAGCTTTTTAAGAATAGTATTCCTCTTGAAAACAATCCTGATTATCATTTCATCGCTAGGGAAACTTCAGCTACATCTAATGCTAAAAATATTTCTATTGAACAAATAAGAAAATTACAAGACTTCTTAAATAAAACTTCTGCAATTTCAGGTTATAAAGTTGCAATAATTTATTCGGCGGATCTTATGAATTTGAATGCAGCGAATTCATGCTTAAAAATTCTTGAAGATGCACCAAAGAATAGTTACATTTTTTTAATTACTTCAAGAGCTGCAAGTATTATTTCTACAATTAGATCAAGATGTTTTAAAATTAATGTTAGATCATCTATCCATCATACTAAAAACGAATTATATTCTGAGTTTATTCAGTCGATAGCAGATAACAAAACGTTAGATTTCATTAATCGCTTTACTACTAAAGACCGAGAATTATGGCTAGATTTTATTGATAATTTATTATTATTAATGAATAGAATCCTTAAAAAATCTGCCAATGTTAATATTGAACTTCTAGATTTAGAAAATAAGATTTTTAATAAACTATCAAATAGACACCCTTTGTATTTACTGCAAAAATTTACCGACATAAAAAAGTTAATATATAATACCATTGATTATGATTTGGACTTAAAAACAAGTTATATATTAGTGGTGAATGAGTTTTCTAGTAATTAACACGATATCACTACGTTCCTTTCTATGTTATCCATAAAACAACAAAATATATTGAGAGAAATATACTCCTTTTAAAAAAAATAGTTAATAGATATTCAAGATAGAAAGCGGTTTCCCTCTAGAATATAAATTTAATTTATGTTTTATTTTGACTATTGTCCATTTACTCGTAGTATATATTAGGTTTTAGGAACTTTATAAATTAAATTATTTGCATGTTTAAAACTTTAACACAAAATTTAACGAAGATTTTTGATAAGCTAGTTAGCTCAGGCATTTTGACGGAAGCCCAAATAGATGCTGCTATGCGGGATATAAGAGTGGCTCTTTTAGAGTCAGATGTTGCATTACCGGTGATAAAAGATTTTATAGCGGAAGTTAAACAGAAAGCTTTAGGGCAGGAGGTTATTAAGTCTGTTTCACCTGGACAGATGATAATTAAAATTATCCATGAAGAGATGATCAATCTCTTAGCTTCAAGTGAAAGTGAGACAAAGCTAAATTTAAATTCAAAGCCGCCCGTAAATTTCCTAATGGTAGGGCTGCAAGGGAGCGGTAAAACTACGGCGAGTAGTAAGCTTGCTTTACAGCTTAGAAATCAAAATAAGAAAGTTTTACTTGTTTCTTTGGATACTTACAGACCGGCCGCACAAGAGCAACTCGCTATACTTGCAAACTCAGTACAGATTAATTCATTACCTATTGTGCAAGGTGAGAAACCCCTCGATATTGTCAAAAGAGCTATTGCCGAGGCTAAAATTTCTGCTTATGATGTCGTAATTTATGATACGGCAGGTCGTACACAAATTGATAAAGCGATGATGGAGGAAGCGCTTGCAATAAAAAAGATAGTGGAGCCTACAGAAACTTTGTTAGTAATCGACAGTATGACAGGGCAGGATGCAGTAGTTACGGCAAGTAGTTTTAATGAAAAGTTAGAAATTTCAGGATTAATTTTATCTAGAATTGACGGCGATTCCAAGGGTGGTGCAGCACTAAGTGTAAAATATATTACTAAAAAGCCGATTAAATTTTTAAGTAGCGGTGAAAACCTAACTGATTTAGAAGAATTCAATGCTGAACGTTTAGCTTCTCGAATATTGGATATGGGTGATATTATCTCTTTTGTTGAAAAAGCAGCTGGTATCGTTGATAGAGAAGAAGCCGAAAAAACAGCAGCTAAATTAAAAAAGGGTAAGTTTGATTTAAATGATTATCTTCAGCAAATGAGAAGTATAAAAAAAATGGGAGGTTTTGGAAGTATACTTAGTATGTTACCGGGTAGCGGTAAAATTATGGATCAAATAGATCAATCAAAGTTAAATAGTAAAATAATTGAACATCAAGAAGCAATTATTTTATCTATGACGCCAAAAGAACGTAAAAATCCTGATATAATTAATGCTTCTCGTAGGAAACGTATAGCCGCTGGAGCAGGAACTACGGTACAAAAGGTAAATATTTTGCTAAAGCAATATAAACAAATAAGCGAGATGATGAAAAAAGCCGGTAAAATGAATCCTAAAAATCTATTACGTAGTGGAATTGGAAAATTGTTTTCTTGAATTTATATTATATCTACATTATGTCATTCCTGCGAAGGCGGAAATCCAGTCAAGTATATAAAAACAAGTGTTTATATGGTTATTTTATCAAGTATGTAACTTCTGTAGCAATATTGAAGTTATTTTTCTGGATTCCCGCCTACGTGGGAATGACATCGCGTAGGTTTTCCGGTCCATGCAACAATGCCGACTTGATCGCGGGATCCAGTTAAAAATACTAAAATTATATGGACCCTGTGGTCAAGCCACGGAGTGACCTTTTCCTTAAGTTGACACCCATGTGTCTTTGCAGGAATGACATCGACTGTTTTTTTTTAACTATCCGGTAGTATAATAAGTAACACATATTGACCTAGTATTAAATTTAATTAATTTTTAATTTCAAAGCATTTGCAAAAAATGTATAAATATTGATCAAATAATTGGCACTATCTTTTAAATCACTACCACTACCATGCCTACTATCCACACTTTCTAGAAAGTAAGTTTTAGTATTTGGGTTTTTCTCAAGCACATACTCAAAAATTCTTCCATGCCATGGGTGTACACGCTGCTCTAATACTGAATCTGTAATTAACACAGCTGGGTATTTTTGCGTTAAAGATAAATTCTCTAGCGGTGCATATTTTTTGATATGTACTAAATCTTCTACTTTTGCTGGATCACCATATTCTGTAACCCATGAATGTCCTGCTCCGAATTCTTTATATCGTATCGTATCAAGTATCGGCACTTCAAATGCTATAGCTCCAAATAAGTCAGGACGCTGCGTCATTGCAACACTTACTAGCAATTTGCCGTTACTTCCTCCTTTAATGCCTAATACTCAGGGCTAGTAATATTTTGCTTTATTAAATCCTCTGCTACTGCAATAAAATCATTCAAGCCGGTTTGACGTTTTATTCCTTGAGCCGCCTTATGCCACTCAGGACCAAACTCTCCGCCACCTCTAATATTAGCAAGAACACTAACCCCGCCATGTTTAACCCATACTTCATTTTCCATGCGAGAGAAATATGGAGAGTTGATTACTTGAAAACCGCCGTATGCTTCAAGTAATGTTGGATTCTTACCATCAAATTTTGTACCTTTTTATAGACAATAAAATATGGTATTTTAACTCCATCCGAGCTTGTAGCTTCCTTTTGATCTACAACATAATTTTTGCTATCAAACGGATATAAAGGCTTTCTAATAACTTTTAATTCATGAGTTTTATTCCATAAATAGATAGTTGGAAGAACTATAGAATTTTCTATAGTAATTAATGCATCTTCTTCCTCATCATCAGACAACATACCAAAAATTGTATTTTCATAAGGCAGTTTAAAAGTTACCGGTTTTGTCCATTCATTATTTTCTAATGTAAATGTGACTACTTTTGAAATAACATTCTTATAGCTAGTTAAAAATACCGTATCTTTAGTCATTCCTACAAAATACAATACTTCCCTCTCTGTTGGGATAAATAATATTTTTAAGCTAGCTTTATAGCTATCTTCTTTTAGAAGATCAGCGTAGTGTATAGCAACAAGTGAACCTGTTTTATATTACTATCTTTAAATTGCCAATCGGAACGCAGTAGCCAAAATACATATTCTTTAAAAGAACCTTCAGGTGTTGCATCTGATGGCATATTTATTTTTTGTAATTTTAAGCTCTCATCTTTAGTATCTAAAATATAATTATCGTAATTATAAAAATCCTTATCTGCAGATATAAATATTAAAGATGAAGAAATATTATCGGATAAAGCTTACTGGCTGATACACGTATATAATTCTGTGGTATTTCAAATAGTTTTTTGGCTTTCTCTATAGGTTCTCCTCGCTTCCATATGTAGAGCGAGCTAGGATATAAAGAGTCAGTCACTTCCTCTTGATGCAAAACTGGATTAAATATAATAGTATCTTGATCAACCCAAGTAGGGACAGTAAATTTACCTTCTAGTAATTTTCCGCTACTTGTTTTTGGCTCAAAACCATTTTTTACAAAATCTTTTTTCTCTAAATCCCACGCTCTAAAAAACATCTAATCCTTACCGCCAAATGATATGGTAATTAAGAAACGATTAGGGTTTTGAAAACGATCACTCCCACCTCAATACATTACTTTTTTACCGAGTTTTTTGGATAATTTATCAAAATCGATTAGAACTTCCCAATTTGGTTTATTTTTCGAATAATTCTCAACCAATGTCCCCTACGCCATAACCCTTGCGGGTTTTTATAATCCATCCAAAAATTATACACGTAACCTTTACGTATAGCGCCAAAAGGAGTTTTTCTTTGATCATAGCAAACAGATTCTATTTCTTTCTTAACTACCTTATAAGTAGGCATAGATTGGCAAGTCTTTTCTGTTTTATCAGTACGCTCTTTTGCCCATTTTAGAGCTTCAGCTTCTTCTAGAAATTTAGTGTCTTTTGGGTTATATATTTGTTCATTATTACTTCCCATAGCTTGAACACAAAAAGTTAATAAAAAAATTATAAAATAGTGGGTAATTTTTTTTCATAATTTTAATAATATCTATTAAATTAAAAGCTTTATTTAAAGTTTTCTTTGAATTAGAATAGTGTTTTATCATACACCTTGAATAAAACCTAAGCTAGCACTAGCAAAAATACAAAATATGAGAGTTATGGCTAATGATTTAAGTATTTATATTCATTGGCCTTTTTGTTTGTCAAAATGTCCGTATTGTGATTTTAATTCTCATGTGGCAAGTACTATAGATCATAATCAGTGGCTTAAATCTTATGAAACTGAAATTGAATATTTTAAGGATATTATTCAAAATAAATATATAAAATCTATTTTTTTTGGGGGCGGTACTCCCTCTTTAATGAATCCTGTAATAGTTGAAGGAATAATAAATAAAATCAGTAATCTAGCAATTATTGATAATCAAACCGAAATAACTCTAGAAACTAATCCCACATCCTTTGAAACTGAAAAATTTAAAGCATTCAAAGCCGCCGGAATTAATCGTGTTTCAATAGGAGTGCAATCCTTAAAAGAAGACGATTTAAAAAAATTAGGTAGAACTCATGATTGTATGCAGGCCATTAAAACAATTGAGGCGGCAAATACGATTTTTCTACGAGTGTCATTTGATTTAATATATGCACGTAGCGGTCAGACATTAAAAGACTGGCAAGAAGAATTAAAACAAGCTATGCAGCTCGCTACCTCGCATATTTCTCTTTATCAATTAACTATCGAAAAAGGCACGCCGTTTTATAAATTATTTAAGGAGGGTAATCTGATTTTGCCGCATTCAGATGCGGCAGCTGAAATGTATGAATGGACGAATCATTATCTAGAATCTAAAAAGTATTTTAGATATGAAATATCCAATTATGTTATGATAGGGCATGAATGTTTGCATAATTTAACTTATTGGAATTATAATAGCTATTTAGGTATAGGCCCCGGAGCTCATAGTAGAATCATTGAATCCTCAAGTTCGGTATCGGCAATTATGATGTGGCATAAACCTGAAAAATGGTTAGATTCGGTTAAAACAAAAAATGTTGGTATTCAAACTAATACTAAGTTAACACATCAAGAGATTATTGAAGAAATGCTAATGATGGGTTTACGCCTTAGCAAAGGTATAAATATTTCTACATTAGAGCAGAAATTAAACACGAAATTAGAGAATATTTTAGATATGAATAATCTTAAGCATTATCAAGCGTTAGACTTAATTAGACTAGATGAAAATATCTATCTTACCGACAAAGGTTTAATGCTGCATAGCTACATAGTACCTAGATTGATTATATGAAAATTATTCAAGTAATTTTAAAGTTTATAATTATTTTTATTATTTCTTCTATTCATGTTATGGAATGTAAACTTGAGTTTAAAAAAGATATATGTGAATGGTGTTGAGTATGATCAAAAAGTCAGAAATCCAATTACACCGATAGCAGATGCTATTAAAGCAGATAATATTGATGAAGTAAAAAAATATTAGATGAGGGATATGGAGTAAATCAACCATACTTGGGCTGGACTCCTTTAGATTATGCTATATCGAATAATAATATAAAAAAATTGCCGATTTTTTATTAAAGTGTGGTGCATCCATGAATTTAATCCATATAAATATAGGATTTATGAAGCCGGAAATTGCCGAACTTTTAATTAATCAGGGAATGAGTCCTAATTTAAGATATGAAGACGGTATTACCGGAATGATGTTAGCCGCAGAAAGAACTAATCTTGATTTAATAAAACTTTTGCTTAAGTTAGGTGTTAATCCTAATGTTCAAAATTCTAAAACCGGAATGACTTCCCTTATTATGCATCATCATATCGTAATGTTGAACCTACTCGTATTTTATTAGAATATGGAGCAGATCAAAAAATTAAAGATTTCAAAGGGAAAAGAGCTTTAGATTGGATAGCGATGGATGCTAATAGAACTTTACATGCTTCTGACGCAGAATACTATACTGCTTTATTTGTTGCTCCATTTAAAAATAAACTGAAAATTATAAAAGAAAGAAATAGCATAAAGACTCAAAACAAAGAAAAGAAAAAAGCAATAAAAAAGCTTCTCAATTCTCACCGTTAAATTTTTGTAGTGTTTCTATTTATACTTCACAAGTTAGGGTAAAAACCTATCTTAATTTTCTGCCTTATGTTCTGTCTCTGTCATTGCAAGAAAATTGCATAGCAATTGACGAAGTAAGGAAGAGAAAAAATTCTGATTTACAGAATTTTTTTATTATTTTTTGGGGAGTGCCATGCAGTCTACGACTGCGATGTTGTTGCATGTATCGGACAAACGCATGCGATGTCATGCTGTGGTTAGACTATTATACTATAAAAACAACTTCTGATACTAATAATTTTAGTATTTTAAGCTGGGTACCGCGATCAAGTCGCGGTATGACAACTGAAAAATCGATCCATGCAACAAGATCCTATCTACTGGACAATTACCACTATTCTATGAATGCTTGCAATGACGTTTTTACGTAATTTACATAAAGCCGTCTGGTGTGATGGTTATTATACCCATATCCAAGGTTGAGCAGCATTTGCTAATATATCTTGGTTTATATCTTTCACTGACTATATTCTAATAAAATAACGGTCTTCTCTATCCCATTTAGGACTATAGCTATCTCTTTTATGTAAAACCGTTTTATTGCTTAATACAACAATATCATCGGACGTAACATATATATAGTTTTGCGTAGATTTTTGATCTACGATTTCTCTAATTTGATTTAAAAACCCTGCTGCTCTTTGTGTTTCAGGAATAGCATCCATTTTTATTCTGCTATAATAACCGGTAACATGTTCACTAATAAAGGGAGGTCCTTGCTCACTATTTTACATGAAAAAGAATCTGCACTTATTACTGTAAATTCATTACTAAGCCCGATTAAGATATCTTGGTAGCTCAATTGGTTTAATATATCTTTAAGGCTAATATACACTATAGGTAGATTCTCATGTCCTTTATGTACAATCCCAAAAATTAAATAGTCAACTATAGGAGATAAGTTATCACTCTTCTTGGTCATTTTGGACGGTATGCAGCATCTACATGCCAATCTCAATCATTATACGGCGATTGAGAGCTACGTTCATTATGAGAATTACGTCTTGGTGCTACTGCTCTAATAATATTCTTATCTTCCTCTTTATATAATACAGGCAAACTACCAATTATCCCTATTACTCCATACATATGATAAATTAATTCTTCTATTCCGCTAATCCGTACCTCACCGTCATAGGGAGTCATTATATTATAATTTTTTTGATCGATATTTTTTATATGTATAATTTCTGCATTATTATTTACGGCATCTTTAATTTCTTTTGTATAATTTACATATTTTGTTTCTAAAAATTTTTAAAAAATACAGTAGATTTATATGGATTTTTAGTAAAATTGTTTAAAACCTCATCACTATTAATATTAAAATTTTTTAGATAAATTTCCTTTTTCATAATTTATCTAAATCTTTTTTATAACTGAGTTCCAATTTTTAGAAGCACTAATAATACCGAACGGATCTACATATTTTGTATCTACTAAATATAAATCTTTGTTTTCTTTCAACCAGCTAGTTAATCTAACGATTTTATTGTTTAAATTTTCTAATTTTGCTATACAAGTTTTTTCATCTAAAATTTTCCTCCAAACATCATAGCACGCATTATTATAGTCAATATTAGTATCTTCAATGATGAAATAATCCCCTTCTTCAAAAATATTATTATGAAAATATTCTAAAATACCTATAGTATTAATATGAGCATCTTCTATTCAAAGTATAGGATGTACTATTTCAGATATTTTTTCTTTTGGGAATATTGCCTCTACTTTATTGGAATCACCTTGTAAAAATTCTATTCTATTATCTTCTTTTACGGCTTGATCAATATTTTCAAAATCGATATCTATACTAATAACTTTACCGTCTTTTACCGATAAACTTTGTATATCTGCTAACCAAAGGGCAGAAGCTCCTTTAAAACTTCCAAATTCAATTATGGTTTTGGGTTTTAATGCTTGAATTAAGCCTTGAGTAGTAACAATCTGAAAAGGACTTTTTTGTAATGGTATATTTTCCCAATTAATATCACAGCTATTTTCAGCGATATAATACCAAAACGATTCAGGTATATCACTGACTGAAATTCTATTATTTATAGATACAAACCTTTTTGATTGTACTGTATTATTTAGGAAATTTAACATATGTCTTCAACCTTAAGTTAATATAATTATTATAACACATACTTTAGATTCTAAAATCAATAGTTTTTTAAATTAAAAATAAGAAAAGAAATTTTGATAACTATATTTTAATTTTGCTTTTCCTTGGATTCCCGCTTTCGCGGGAATGACATAAAACGCATTTTTCAATTCAGACAACAATGCTTATAGTTGCTCGCAATGACAATGTCTGGTCTTAGTTAGCAATATCATTAAGATAAATATACTTCCTTATCTAAAGTATCTTCGCTGTTATCTATAATCATAGTAATTGTTGCATCGCCGGTAATATTGATAGTAGTACGTAGCATATCAAGTATTCGGTCAATACCAGCAATAATTGCTACTCCCTCTATAGGTAAGTGAACCGAAGAAAGAACCATAGGAAGCATTATCAAAGAGGCACCGGGAATACCGGCACCACCGATAGATCCAAGTGTTGAGGTGAGAATAATTACTAAATAGTCGTGAGGAGCAAGTGTTACTCCCATCATCTGAGCAAAGAATATGGTGGTAAGAGATAAATTTATAGCAAAGCCGTCCATATTAATTGACGCACCTATCGGAAGTACGAACGAAGTACTAGACTCTGAAATGCCAAGCTTTTCACGACAAACTTGCATAGTAGTTGCAAGAGTCGCCTTACTACTTGAAGTAGAAAAAGCAAGTATCTGATACTCAAAACTTTTCTTATAAAAAGGTATAGGTGAAACACGACAGAATACACATATAAGTAAGCCAAAAACTAAATATTGGAATGTCATCGCCACAACTACCGCTACAACAAGTTTCGATAAACTAATCATTACCTCAACTCCCTGCATGCCTACAATCCAGCCTGTTAAAGCAAAAGCACCGTAAGGGGATAATTGAATAACAAACGATATCATTTTTAATATTAATTTTGACATTACATGAATTAAATCAGTAATAGGTTCACCGATAGATTTCATTTTGTTTAAGGTAATTCCAACAAAAATAGCAAAAAATACAACTTGTAAGACATCACCGTTTGCAAAAGCCCCAACAGCATTATCAGGGACGATATTTACAAAAAAATCAACTATATTAAATGAAGTTCTGCTTGTCGTTCCTGAAGAGGTGAAATCTATATGTACGCCTACTCCTGGCTTTAATACTAAGGCAACAGTGAGTCCAAAAACCGTGGCAAAAAAAGTAGTACCTAAAAAAGCGGCTACCGCTTTCATTCCTACTCTACCAAGAGCAGAATTATCATTCATACTAGTGATACCGGAAACCAAACTGAAGAAAATTAAAGGGGTAATGATCATTTTTATCAAACGTAAGAAAATGTCACCGATAGGTTTCATATAATTAACATATTGTGGTAAGTATATACCAAATATAATACCTAAGGTTAACCCTAAGGTAACTTTTTGCCATAATTTCATAATTTACTTACTTCATTTTTAAATTTACTCAACTAAAAATTTATTTATTATTTTGGTCAATCCATTCTAAGTACTTTTGAAAGCCATAGTCAATATTTATTTTTATTATTTGCGGTAATTCATAATTATGAATTTCAAGGAGTTTATTTTCAATTTCGTTATAATTAGAAGATTTTGTTTTAATTACAAGTCTATATTCAGTTTCTAAAGTTACTCTACCATCCCATCTAAAGTAACTTTTGACATCGTCAATTTGAATGCAGGCAGTAAGATTTAATTCTAACAAAACAGATGCTATTTTCTCAGCAATTTGTAAATCATTAGTAGTAGTTAAAATTAAACAGCAATCTTGCATGCCTAAACCTCAACAAAACAATTCGGTGTTTCATATAGTTTGAGGCTCGTTACGAAGAAGTTTTGACTTACGAAAAGTTTAGGAAAAATTTCATTCTTTAAATGTGTCGCTATATTTTCTGCAGTCGGGTTATTTTGCATGTAATATATTTTTTGACCGGTACAATTTTCTATTTGCTGTCCCATTTCCTTATCGTCTTGATGTAGGATTAAGCTATGATCAAAATTTTCATCAATCCATTTTTTAGCTAAATCCTTAATTAAACCAAAATCGATTACCATACCAAGTTTATCGGTTTTGTTTGCGGCTATAGCGATCTCAAGAACATATCGATGACCATGCAGGAATTGACATTTATTTTGATGTTCTATAATTCTATGTCCTGCATCGAACTCAATACGACGAGTACATTTTATCATTATTATATACTTCCTTTCTTTGAATGATTTTACTTTTTTTTCAAAGAGTAAAAACGGGACCACGTCATTGCGAGGAAAATTACGCAGTAATTGACGAAGCAATCTCAGGAGTTTGGTTATTATTTCATGAGATTGCCACGCAGCCTACGGCTGCTCGCAATGACAATTTTTTACAAATTTAACAATAACTTTTCAGGATTCTCAATAAGCTGCTTAATTTTTACCAAGAACGATACTCCTTCTTTCCCGTCAATTATACGATGATCGTAAGATAAAGCTATATACATCATCGGACGTATTTCAATTTTACCGTCTATAACTACAGCTCTTTCCTCGGTTTTATGTAAGCCTAGAATACCTGATTGAGGAGGATTAATAATCGGTGTAGATAATAATGAGCCATATACGCCTCCGTTAGAAATCGAGAATGTCCCACCTGACAAATCAGTCATAGAAAGCTTACCCTCACGAGCTTTTTTAGCCAAAATTCCTATAGCTTTCTCCACTTCGGCAAATCCCATTTTATCGGCATCCCTAACAACCGGTACAACAAGCCCTTGCTCTGTTCCGACAGCTACACCTATATCATAGTAATTTTTATATACTAAATCATCGCTGTCTATTTCAGCATTTACCGACGGAATAAGCTTTAAAGCTTCAATTGTTGCTTTAACAAAGAAAGACATAAACCCAAGTTTCACAGCGTGCTTTTTCTCAAACTCTTCTTTATATTGATTACGCAAAGCAATTACTTTTGACATATCGATTTCATTAAAAGTAGTCAAAATAGCTGCTGTATTTTGTGAATCTTTTAAACGCTGTGCAATAGTTTTACGTAAACGTGACATACGAACACGCTGCACTCTTTCTTCATTAGATTGACTTATTGCAGGAGCAGAAGTAGCCGTAGTGTTTATTGTTGCAAGCACATCACCTTTGGTAATTCTACCGTCTCTACCTGTTCCTTTTATATTATTGGGGTCAAGCTTATTTTCGGTAACTAATTTTTGTACAGAAGGAGCAAGAGTATTATTAGCTACGGCAGGTTTTTCTACAGGCTTTTCTGAAGTAGGTTGCGTTACTGCTTGAGCTTTAGCAGATTCATTATTAGTACCGGCAGTATTTGCAGCTGCCCCTTCATTTATTTCGCCTATTTCTTCGCCAACTGCTACATTTGCACCGTCAGTTTTCGATATTTTACCTATAGTACCGTTGCAAGGCGCATTAACTTCTAAAGTCACTTTTTCGGTTTCGATTTCTAACAGTAATTCATCGGTTTTAACCGAATCGCCTTCTTTCTTATACCATTTGGCAATAGTTGCTTCCGTTACGGACTCCCCAAGCGATGGTACTATAATTTTAACGCTCATAATTTATTTTACTCCTATATTTGTTGTATAGCATCGCCCTGTATAGTTTTATCGTCACTGCAAGAAGACACTATAAGCGTCGACGAAGCAATCTCAGGCAAATTCCTGAGATTGCCACGCTCCTTTTAGTCGCTCGCAATGATGATTATTAGGCAATATCCTAAGAATCATATTCCCAATGCTGCCCTTAATAGCTTCTCTTGCTGTTTATTATGTGCTTGCAGCGAGCCTACAGCCGGAGAGGCTGATTCCTCTCTACCTACGTATTTAAATTCATTATTAATTCCTGCTTCTTTTAAAGCATCGTTTAAGTAAGAAACTATATAACACCAAGTTCCCATATTCTTTGGTTCTTCCTGACACCAAATAAATTCCTGCGTCCTATTATATTTTTTTAATAGCGACGCTACAAGTTTTTTTTCAAAAGGGTATAATTGCTCAAGTCTAATAATCGCTATATTACTGTTATTGCCACGCATTTCAAATAGATCGTAATATACCTTACCGCTGCATAAAATTACTTTAGTAATATTGTTTGTATCTACTTTAGTTACTTCATCTAAAACCGGTAAGAAAGTAGTATTTTCACCTAGCTCGTCAAGTTTAGATACGGCATATTTATGACGTAATAATGATTTCGGCGACATTACGATTAACGGTTTACGGGTATCATCAAGTATTTGGCGACGTAGCAGATGGAAAATCGAAGCAGGGGTAGTAGGGTATGTAACATACATATTATTCTCAGCCGCCAGTTGTAAGAACCTCTCAAGTCTTGCCGAACTATGCTCCGGTCCTTGTCCCTCAAATGCATGAGGTAACAAAACCACAAGCCCGCTCATACGAAGCCATTTAGTTTCGCTGCTTGAAATAAACTGGTCAAAAATAATCTGAGCTCCATTAGCAAAATCACCGAATTGTGCTTCCCATAAAACTAAATTTTTTGGGTTTGCGAGTGAATAACCATACTCAAAACCAAGCACCGCATATTCAGATAAATTACTATCGGCTACCTCGTATTTTGCTTGTTCTTTAGATAAATTATTTAGAGGTATATAGGTAGTATCATCAATTTGGTTGTGCAATACTGAATGACGATGCGAGAAAGTACCGCGTCCTGAATCTTGTCCGGTTAGCCTTATATTTGTGCCTGAAGCAAGCAAGCTTGCAAAAGCTAGCTGCTCTGCCGTCGCCCAATCAATAGGTTGATCAGCTGTTAGAGTGGCTTTTCGAGCTTCAAATAGTTTTACAAGTTTTGGATTAACAGCAAAATCTTTCGGTATTTCGCATAGTTTAGTTCCTAAATCGTGTAATGTTTTTTTACTGATACCCGTTATTGTAGCTTGTGTACGAGTACGAGAAATACCTTGCCATAATCCGCCTAAGAAATGTGCTTCTTGCTTATAACTTTTTGCCTGCTCATATTCCTTATCTAGTTTTGCTTTAAATTCTTCTTTTAACTTAGCAAAATAATTATTGTCGATTACACCGCTTTTTACTAACTCATTTGCGTAAATATTTCCAGGGGTCAGTTTGTTTTTAATAATGTTATACATCTTGCCTTGAGTATACATCGGCTCATCGCCCTCATTATGCCCATATTTACGGTAACAAATAATTTCTACTACAACATCCTTACCGAATTTCTGCCTGTATTCTACCGCAATATTGGTGGCTTTTAACACTGCTTCTATATCGTCACCATTAACGTGTAAAATCGGGGCAGCTATGATTTTAGCAAACTCCGTAGAATATCTACTAGCTCTAGTATCTGCAGCATTAGCCGTAAAACCTAACTGATTATTAATGACGAAATGCAATATCCCGCCGATATCATAAGCAGCTAAAGGTGACATTGATAGACTCTCGGCAACCACGCCCTGACCGCAAAAAGCAGCATCGCCATGCACTAAAATCGCTTTGACTTTGCTGCGTTTAGTATCTCCAAGAATATCTTGCTTTGCTCTTACTTTTCCTGCAACTATAGGATTTACCGCTTCTAAATGTGAAGGGTTATCGGCTAGCGACAAGTGTATTTTCTTATCCTCTAGAGTTCTATCGGACGAATAGCCTAAATGGTATTTTACATCGCCTGAAACATTTAGCTCATCAGGAAATACGCTGCCGCTTATGAAGCCCGCAATAACGGCTTTATATGGCTTACCTACTACTTTAGTTAGAGTGTTTAATCTCCCTCGATGTGCCATACCGATAACAATTTCTGAGACGCCCTGATGCATGGATAAATCTATAGCTTTACTCATAGCAACTATAGAAGCATCACCACCCTCAACGGAAAAACGCTTAGCTCCGGGAAATTTTGTATGTAAATACTGCTCAAACCCTTCTACTTCTACTAAATCATTTAAGATAGTTTTTTTGTCTTCAGAAGAAAACGTAATTTCGCTTTCTAGCTTATTATATAACCAGTTTTTTCCTGCTACATTTTCTATTTGCTCAAACTCTACACCTATAGAACCTGTATAAACTTTATCGAACTTGGTCACTAATTCAGATAATTTACAGTTCCAAGTACCGACAAATTCATCCGTAATATTGATATTTTCTTCTAGCTGACCGCTATCAAGACCAAAAGTTTCTATATTAAGTTTTAAATCATTTTTTGTTTTACGTAGCTCAAGACCAAGCGGATCAAGATTCGCTAAATAGTGAGCATGTTTGCGATAAGCATTGATCATTTCCTTAGCTTTTAAACTATTTAAGTCTTCAGAAGATAAATTATTATTTAACGATTCTTTTTTTATTTCATCAGGGATAATTATTTTTGCCGTACTTTTATTGAGTAAAGTATTATTATCCTTAATGCCGGCAAAAAATTCTTGCCAAGTTTGATCAACCGAGGCAGGGTTGGCTAGATATTGCTTATATAGCTCTTCAACAAAAACAGCATTTCCGCCAAATAAATAACCTGTTTTTTTTAAGTCTTCTTCCATATTATTGTTTGTATTGTTTAGTTTTTGTCATAAGCCGTCATTGCGAGCGACTGCAAGGAGCGTGGCAATCTCAGGAATTTGCCTTAGATTGCTTCGTCAATTACTTCGTAATTTCCTCGCAATAACGTTTTATTACTATAAATACTTTCCTTCTAAATATCTTATATACACCTCAGGGCTAATTTTTTCCTCACCGCTAGCACTTTTTAATAAATCAGCTGAATTTTTTAACGAACCGAGATTTCTAAAATTCTTATTTAGATTACTAAAATCACCCTTTAATATATCATCTTTTATATTTGAATGCATCTCTTTTACTTTTTTCATCACCATTGATGCGATAATTGCACCGTTTGTATAGGCGGGAAAGTAACCAAAATTTCCGTGTGACCAATGAATATCTTGAAGACAGACGTTACTAAAACTTACCGGTTTAACGCCTAAATATTCCTGCATCTTACTATCCCAACAGCTTGGTAACTCATCGAGATTCAAGTCGCCATTGATAAGCATTTCCTCTATCTCAAAACGTAATATTACATGCATTGGATAAGTTACTTCATCTGCATCTACTCTTATAAAATCAGGCGTAACTCTTGTAATTTTTCTATATAAACTTGCCGCTGAATATTCTTCGCTTTTAAAAGCAAATTCGTCTCTAAGTAATTTAGCTAAAAATTCGGTAAATTCTCTTGATCTACCTACTTGCATTTCCATAAATAAAGATTGGCTTTCATGGAAGGCCATACCTTTAGCAAGCCCAAACGGCTGCCCTTTATATATTTCCGGTAGATTCTGCTCATATAAAGCATGTACTGTTTCGTGAATAATTCCCATTAAACCACTTATGAAATTATCTTTATCATACCTAGTAGTTAAACGTATATCGTTTGGCGTTCCACCGCAAAAAGGATGAGTCGATTCGTCTAATCGTCCTTTTGTTAGATCAAATTGCATAATTTCCATAATGCGTTTTCCGATACGCTTTTGCATTTCAGGAGCTAGTTCGCTGTGCTTTACTAGTTCTTTCTCGGTTTTCTGTTTTTCTAAAACTTTATTTATGAGCTGCGGGAGTTCTTTTTTAAGTACTGAAAAAACTTGTTTGATCTCGCTACTTTTTCTGCTTGGATCAAACATATCTATTAATGAGTCGTATAATCCGCAATTAAAAGCATCTGCTCGTACTTTAGCAATTTTTTTCGTATAATCTAAGACTTTTTGTAAGTGTGATTTGAATAAATTATAGTCGTTATGTTTTCTTGCTTCTCGCCAAACAAGTGCGGCTTTAGTAGTAGCTGCTACCAATTTCTTTTGTAGCTGCTCGTCAATACAATTTGCATCTATTACTTTTCTCTCAATCTCTCTAATATTACCGTTCTGCCATTCATCAAGGTTCTTTGATTCTTCTTTTGCCTTGCTAAGTAGCTCCTTTAGAATAGGAGATTTGAGCATAGAATGAACTAGCGACATTAAAGTTACTATTTCGTTTGTCCTACTCTCACCTGAACCCATAGGCATATTTACGGCAACATCCCAGTATAATATGCTTAAGATATTATTAAAATGTGAGATGGTTGCAAATTCGTTTTCTAATTTTGTGTAGTTGTTGTTCATATGTTCCCTATTATATCATTCCCACTTTCGCAGGAATGACATAAAAACCGTACCGCTAGTGCCTATTACAAATGCAACAACTCCTTTGCTGCTTTTAAACTTGCTTTGGTGATTGTTTTACCTGAAATCATGCGGGCGAGTTCCTCCTGTCTTTCAGCTAAATTTAAAGCTTTTACCGTTACTTTCGTTTCTTGCTCTAGCTGTGTTTTCTGGATTTTTATATGCAAATCCGCTTTACCTGCTACTTGCGGCTGGTGCGTAATAACTATTACTTGAGTAACGCTACTAAGTTTTTTTAATCGCTCACCTACTTTATCTGCGACCTCTCCATCAATCCCGACATCTATTTCATCAAATATAATAGATGGTTTTACCATTTTATCAAACAAAGAAGTTTTTAAAGCTAACATGAATCTTGATAATTCACCGCCGGAAGCGATTTTATTAATTGCTGCAGCTGCTGTTCCCGGGTTAGTAGACGCTTTAAACACAATATCGTCATTACCGTCGGCTGTTGGTGCTTTAGCATTTATCTCAATCTCAAAAATTGCTTTCGCCATTTTAAGCTGCTTTAGCTCCTGATGCAACGATTCTTCTAGATGTTTTGCAACAATAAGACGCTTTGCAGATAAATTACTCGTTAGTTCATAATATTTTTTCTGCAGTAGTACTTCTTGAGCTTTCAACTCATTACTATTTGCTATTTTGTTTTTTAATATACTGAGCTGCTCTAAAGATTTATCTAAAAACACACCTAACTCATCAGCAGGAACATTATATTTACGGCTAATAGCTTTTATTAAAAATAATCTTTCTTCTGTTTCTTCAAGATTATATTCCTCATAATTAAAACTATCTAACAGATTTGATAATTCTTGGCGTGCTTCTTCTAGATTATTATAGGCTTCCTCTAAACTTGTAACGATAGCTTCAAAACGCTCATTGTTGCCTTGCCTTGCTAATAATTTCTCTGCTCTATTAATCGATGTATTTATTTCAGGGTTATTAATCTGTTCTAAAATATCTTTTATTAGCTGTAAATCCTTATCTTTATTTTGCAAATCTTTTCGTAGATTTGCTAATTTTTCTTCTTCACCTGTTTGAATGTTCAGTTTAGTTAATTCTTCCGTTGCAAAGCTCAAATAATCAATTTCTTGTTCTATAGAATTTTGCTTAAGTGTTATTTCGGCCAGTTCTTTCCGAGTATTTTGCCAAGTCTGATAGCATTTGGAAAGCTCTGCTCGAAAGTCCAAAAGATTTCCATAACTATCTAAAATATCACGCTGCGTATTTGCTTCTAGGAGAGAAATACTATTATTTTGTCCATGAAGCTCGAATAAATAAGTAGCTAATTGCTGCATAAGAGCTTTAGTAACCACTTGATTATTAATGAAAAAATTTTTTCGTCCTTCGGCTTTTTGCAGACACTTTACAAACAATAACTCTTCAGGTTCAATCAAATTTTGAATTAGAAAATTTTTTATTTCTTCATTTAAAGAGAATATTATAGTAACAACAGCGTAATCTTTTCCACGCTTTATTATATTATTTGAAGTTTTATAACCTAAGCAAAATAAAATAGCATCAAGTAAAATAGATTTACCGGCTCCCGTTTCACCGGTAATAACACATAAACCTTTATTAAACTCAATTTCCAGCTCGTCTATCAGAATGAAGTTTTTAACTGAGAGACTGCAGAACATATGCCGCTTAATTTTGGTGGTTCTGAACTAGCTTGTACGCATAACTATACCATTGACTATCAGGATAGTTGTAGCCTAGCACTGAGGCATATTTTTTTGCTTCATCCGGAAGTCCGAGCATCATATAACTCTCGGCTAAACGGTAAAGAGCTTCTACCGAGTGAGAAGTAGTTTGATAATTATCAATTACCTCTTTAAATCTATTTATAGCTGCCATCGGATTCTTTTTCTTTAAGTAAAACCGACCTACCATCATCTCTTTACCTGCTAAATGATCGTTTACTAGGTCAATTTTTAAAGATGAATCAATAGCATATTTAGTATTTGGGAATTTTGCTATTACGTCTTCAAAACTATCTTTAGCTAGGAAAGTTCTAGATTGATCATGATTTACGTCTGAAATTAACATATAATATGATAATGCTTTAAGGTAATATGCATAAGCAATGTCAACATTTGCAGGGTGCAAATTAATGAACATATCAAGCACATCAACCGCTTCTTCATATTGAGCGGCGAGAAATAAAGAATAAGCCTGCATCAATTCGGCTTGCGGCGTCATTTCATTACCTGGATGCTGGTAAAATACTCTTCCGAATTCTTCTGCAGCTTTCTTATATTTTTTCTTTTCCAATAAGGTAATACCTTCATTATAAAGGGTAGGGATAGGGACTACTATGTCATCACTGTTTTTTTTGTTTTTGCACCCGCCTAAAACTAACCCTATAACTAAAAGGGTACTCAATAATTTTGTTAATTTCATAAAAACTTAAATTCAGTTAATAACTAAATATACATATAGGCTTACAGAATTTCAAGGATTCAATTTAAAATCTCACAAACTTATAAATTAGACCTATTCAGAAACTCGTTTATAGGGAGGAATTTGAAGGAAACACAGAACGCAGAACCGCAGCGTACACTTGTACGTAAGGATTCGAGTACCGGATCGACGTACAAATTACCCCTAGAAGTAGAGTTTCTGAATAGGTCTATATTCTTGGACTTATTTCTCTACCCAATGTCCTTTATCATTTTTATGGTATTTTTTTTCTGCGGCCGACCATGCTACTTTATGTGTAACTGTCTTTCTAGAGTCATTTCCATGTCTTTTATCGGCATCCTTATATGGTTCAAATGCCATGATTAAAAGCTTCGCGATAAATATCCTTAGCATGGCTCGGAAGATGATTTTTAACTGAATCAGGTAAATCGTTATTATTTTTATAAGGCATAAAAACCTCCGGTAATATTATGCAAATAATATTTTATAATATTGGAGGTTTCATTTCTATAGGAAAGGTAAATAAAATTTACGACCACAGACTTTTCATTTTATTAAAAAAGCTGCCGTCATTTTCTTTTTCATTTATGGATTCTTTTTTGAATTCTTCTAGTAATTCACGTTGTCTTTTAGATAAATTTTTAGGTACTTCGACATGAATATGCGTAAGCATATCACCCCTAATAGTTGATCTCATTTTAGACATACCTTTGCTGCGTAGCCTTAATTGATCACCGTTTTGTGTGCCTGCAGGAATTGTTAAGTTTACTTTTCCGCCTTCAATTACCGGTACTTCTATCTCTCCTCCAAGAGCAGCATTCACAAAACTAATAGGTAGTTTACAATGTAGATGTGCTCCGTCTACTTTATAAATATCATGTGGCTTTATTGCTATATCAACGTATAAATCACCGCTATTACCGCCTCTAATACCTGCTTCCCCTTCTCCGGTATGTCTTATTCTAGTACCGTTTTCAACACCGGCAGGAATATTTACCGATAAATTTCGTTGTTTATGGTAACGTCCCATGCCATGACATTTCTTGCAAGGATTTTTTATAATGTGTCCGTTACCTTGGCATTTATGACAAGCTTGTTCGATCGTAAAGAATCCTTGCTGCATTCTAGTCGCTCCAACACCGCTGCAAGCATCGCAAGTAGTTACGGTTTCACCTTTTTCAGAACCGCTACCGTGACAAGTATCGCATTTTACTGCGCTAGAAAAGCTAATATTTTTTTCTATACCGTGAAATGCTTCCTCTAGGTTAATTGTCAGATTATATTTTAAATCTGAGCCTCTAACTTTAGCTGAAGTTGGGTGTGATGATCTTCTGCT